>JBFWYF010000029.1:0-19589 GCA_050186685.1 Pirellulaceae bacterium | reverse complement strand
AGGTCAAGGCGCTGGTCAGTGCCGAGGATCGCCGGTTGCTCGAAGAACACGCCACCTTTGTCCGCGAAATGGAAGCAGAGCTGCGAACGAATCGCGACCCGCTGCTAGGCCACGCGGTGCCCCAACACGAGCCGGGCGTCAAGGAAGAGAACAACAATATCCCGCTGCTAAGCAAGATGAACATCGACCTGATGGTCCACAGTTTCGCCGCCGACTTTGCCCGGATCGCGACTCTGCAGTTCACGAACTCGGTAGGCCAGGCGCGGATGCGCTGGCTGGACGTCGACGAGGGGCATCACGAGTTATCGCACGAACCCGACAGCAACGAAGAGGCTCAGCAGAAACTGATTCGGATCAATAGGTGGTACTGCGAGCAGCTGGCTTATCTCGCACAGCGGCTGGCCGAGACGCCCGAGCCGGGTGGAGGCGGCAGCCTCCTCGACAACACGCTGCTGGTCTGGACGAACGAACTAGGCAAGGGCAATTCGCACACGCTGGACAACATTCCCTTTGTGCTGGTAGGCAACGGCCTCGATTTCCGCATGGGTCGGTCGCTCAAGTACCCCAAGGTGCCGCACAACCGGCTGCTGCTGGCACTGAGCCATGGATTCGGGCACGAGCTCGACACCTTCGGGAACCCCGACTTCTGCCGGGACGGTGTGTTGACGGATTTGGCTTGAGCAGGTGTCGATCTGCATCATTTTTAACCCGCACGCAGGCCGATGCCGAGCTCAGCGGCGGATTGCGAAGGTCCTGGACGCATGGCGCGGGCGAGTGGCCTTGTGGCCTAGCGAATATGCGGGGCACGGGGTCGAGCTGGGTCGTCGCGCCGCGGAGAGCGGCTATCGGGTCGTGGCCGCGGCGGGTGGAGACGGTACGGCGCACCACGTCGCCAACGGCATTTTGTTGGCCGGCCGCTCGGATGTCACGTTCGCCGTAATCCCGATTGGTTCGGCCAACGACTATGCGTTTTCGGTGCGTCAGGAGTTCGGGACTTCCGTCCTGGACGACGATGCGGGGATGTGGGTCGATGTCGGCGAAATTGAAGCATCCGGGGGGCGGCACGGCTATTTCATCGAAGGAGTCGGGCTGGGCCTGAGCGGCCGGGTGACGCTCGAATCCCGTCAGATTCAGGGTCTTCAGGGGCCGCTGCTGTACGGACTGGCCGCTTGGCGCGCGCTCCGCCAACCGACTGCGGAAGACTGGCAGGTACAATACGATGACGAACCGGCGCTCCACCGCCCGACCCTGCTGCTCAGCGTGCTGCTGGGGCGGCGAGAAGGCAACTTCCTGATGGCGCCGCGCGCGTCGCTGGCGGACGGCCAGTTCGACTGCATCCAGGCCGGTCCCGTCGGGCGTTGGGAAGGAGCTTGTCTGTTACCACGCGTCTGTTGGGCGGGACCACCCACCTCCCATCCGCAGATCCATCTGCGCCAGTGCCAGCGCTTGCGGCTCCAGGCGGCAGGTCCCGTGATCCTGCATACCGACGGCGAGGTATTCAGCACGGACTCGGATGACGTGCGCGACATCCAACTGCGGCTGCTGCCCCACCGGCTCCGCGTCAAGACGTGCTGAATCACCGGCCCCGCTTTACAGACTGCGGAGATACTGCACGGCCTGCCCGATTTCGAGCACGGGATTCGCACACCGTTCGCGCTCGATCGTGTAGTATCCTCGAAAGTCATGCTCCTCGAGTGAGGCGATCAGGTCCGGGAAATCGACGGACCCGCGTCCCAGGGGCACTTCGATGCCACGTCCCTGTGCCAGATCCCGCACTCCGTCTTTGGCATGGACGTGCAGGACGTGCCGTCCGAGGGAGGCCAGGGCGGAGCGAACCGAGAACCCATTCACGACCAGGTTGCCGGGATCGAGGGTCACGGCAATCGCACCGGCGGGCAAGGCCTGAATCAAACGCGCCAGGTTGGCGGGTTCTTCGGAACCGGTTTCAGCGGCCAGCCATGCGCCAATGTGGTGCGAGAAGTGGCCGAGATCGGATAGGACCTGGACGAGCAGATCCCATTCGGGGCCCTGGGACTCGTCGGGAACCCGGCCCACCTGGTTCACAACGACGGGCGCACCCAGCTTGTAGGCGAACTTGAGAGCCTCCTTGGTGGCAGCGACACGCCGGTCGAGTTCCTCGAGTACGTTGTAGCCCCGTTGAGTGCGAAACGTCACCGCGCAAACCCGCAGATTCCGATCATCCAGAATTTTCCGCATTTCCCGCAGCCCGGTCTGCGTCAACGACTGCGGATTCAGCTCCCGTCGGATGTCAATTTCCACAGCACGAGCGCCCAACTCGGCCGCCGTATGCAAAGCTTTCTTGAATGGAAGATTCAGACTTGCAAGCTGGATCGCGATCTTCAGTTCCACGCGCGTACCCCTTTTCATCCGCCGACACGTACGTTGTTGCAGATCGGTCGCTATGACGTCCCTTGTTTGTGCTTTGCTCATTCTATCGGCAGATGCCACAGCCGACACGAGCCGCGCTTTGCGCGACGCCTGCGTCGTGTTCCGGGGCGCTTTCGAATCGGCGAGTGACGCTAACTTCGACGCCTGGCCCGACCACTGGACGCGCCGCAAGGAGCGAGGCTACCCGGCGTACATCGGGATCGAGATCGTCGACGACGCAAAGGCTCCGTCGTCCGCGCCGAATCGGTGCCTGCGTATCAAGCTGGACGGTGGCGCCGCGGAAGTCTTCAGCCCGTCGATTCCCGTCTCCTCGCGCTTTAATTACGCGCTCGAAGGCCGCATCCGGACCAGCGGCCTGCAGTACGACATCGTGACCTTGAAAGTCGGCTTTTACGACAAGAGCGGAACTCTCGTCGAGACCTATGAATCGGAGCCCGTGTGCGAGGCGGACGAATGGCTGACGATGCGATTGGGACCGGTGCGACCCGAATCTGAACAGCTTCGATATGCCGTGGTCTCGGCGCACGTCCGGCCGACCGGACCGGCCGACCTGTGGGGAGAAGTCTTTCTCGACGACCTGCGCCTTGAACGGCTGCCGCGTATTTCGCTGGAGATGAACAATGAATTCAGCGTCTACTCGAATCCGGAGGATGTTCAGGTCGCGTGCCGCGTGTCCGGCTTGATGACCGACCAGCCGCGCGTGCGATTTGAACTGACCGATGTTCACGGCCAAGTTCACGATTCACTGGAAACCACCATGGAAGCCGTGCCCGCCGGACGCAGCGATAATGCTGCCGTTCCATCCGGCTTCGCTGGCAACGCCAGTTGGAAACCTCGGCTTCCGGGAGTCGGCTTCTATAACATCGGCGTGTCGATCCCGGGATATGCGGGAAGAAAGAGGAGCGTGGCGGTGGTTGCCCCGCTCGGCACGGGTGACAAGAGCGAATTCGGCTGGTCGCTGCCTCAGGGCGAAATGCCGTTCCATATCAAGTCGCTGCCAAGCCTGCTTGGTCAGATCGGGCTGGGCTGGGTGAAGTTCCCCGTCTGGTACAGTGCTACGGCCAACGAGCGTGCCGACGAGCTGGCTTGGTTCGCAGAACGCCTTAGTTCAAACCACGTTAACCTCGTCGGCGTGCTGGACCAGCCTCCCGCGGACATCCGCAGCTCGTTTGGGTCCGCCGCCTGGATTCCCGCCGCATCACTGTTCGACGACCGAGCTGTCTGGTATCCGGCACTCGATCCGGTACTCACGCGGTTGTCGCTGAAGGTGCGCTGGTGGCAGTTAGGCCGCGATGACGACACCAGCTTCAACAGCCTACCGGACGTAGAAGCCAAAGTGCGAGCCATCCGCGATGATCTGACGAGTTTTGGCCAGCAAGTTAAAGTCGGCTTTCCGTGGCGCACCGTCGACGAGCCGCCGCAGGTGCCTCGCGGCCAGCCCTCTTGGTCATTTCTCTCGTTCATCGAGAACCTGCCGCTCACCGCGAATGAAACCGGTGAGTACTTCGGACGACCCGAACTTTCCCAATGCGACACCTGGATCGTCGTCCATACGCTGTCGTCGCAGGAGTACGATCTCGATTCGCGCATTCAGGATCTCCTGCAGCGCGTGCTCGCTGCCAAGATTGCCAAGGCCAAAGGGATCTTCATTGCGGATCCCTTCAATCGCGATCACGGACTGATGAACCAGGACGGATCGCCGAACGAACTCTTCCTGCCCTGGCGAACCGCGGCCTCGTTGATTGGCGGTGCCACTTATCTGGGCAGTATGAAGCTGCCTGGAGGCAGTTCGAATCAAATTTTTGTCCGCGACGCCGAGGCGGTCATGGTCGTTTGGAATGACACCCCAACCCGGGAGTGCCTCTACCTCGGAGAACACGTTCAGGTCGTGGACGTCTGGGGTCAGACTTCCGCCGCGCGCGATGTCGTCGACGGCGAGTTCCAGGAGCAGGAAATCGACGTCGGTCCCATGCCCGTCTTCATCACCGGTTTGGATCCGAACATCGCCGCGTGGCGCATGCAGTTCCAATTCGAAACCGAGCGGCTGGCCAGCATCTTCGGACAATCTCAGTCGGTCATCTACCGGTTCCGGAACACGCTGTCGCAACCGGTTGGCGGCCGGTTGAGCGTGCTGGTCCCCAGCGCCTGGCAGTCCGAGAATGCGACGCGTCATTTCAAGCTGACGGCCGGTGAAGAACATCAGGACGAGTTGCGCGTCATGTTGGGGACAGATGTGAGCTCCGGTCCGCAACCGCTGCAGGTTCTGTTCGATCTGAGCGTAGGGCGAGAAATCCGGTTTCGCCTGAATGAAACCATCGAGGTAGGCCTGGGAGATATTCAGATCGACATGAGCACGTCGCTGGACGAGCAAGGCAATCTCGTTGTTCGCCAGGATCTGATCAACAACACGGAGAAGAGCGTGAGCTTCAATTGCCTGCTGTTCGTGCCGAATCGGCGACGTGAAAAGCGGCAGGTGTTCTACTTGAACCAGGGTCGGGTAACCAACACGTTTGTGCTGGCAAATGGGCGCGAGCTGCTCGGCAAGACTTTGTGGCTGCGAGCGGAAGAAATCAATGGTGCCCGCATTCTAAACGAGAAGGTCGTCGCTCAGGAATAGCGACTCTTGATCCGCCGTGGACCGCTCGCGTCCAGACGTGCAGGTCCGGCGTGGCATTGCTCCCGGCTCTGCGCGTTCTCTGCTGCCGTTAGTCTGCCGGCGCCGGTCCTACACACGCGTATTTTTTCTGTAACCATCGGCCGCGTTTGGGTTATGAAGGGTGGCGTGGTACGGTACTGGTACCGGCACTGAATCGCATGAGGTCGTGGTATGCCGAGCGTCTTTACTTGTCCGCAATGCGGCTCGCCTTTATCGGCGGACGCTCCACACGGTATCTGCCCGCGCTGCGCATTTCAGGCGGGTTTCTTGGGGGCAGGTGCGTCGGGCGAGGCCACTGGCTCGAGACCATCCATGGCTCGCGTACCGTTTACGCCACCCAAGCCCGCCGCGTTAGCCCCCTATTTCCCGCAGCTTGAGATCCTGGACCTGATCGGCCACGGTGGGATGGGCGCCGTCTATAAGGCACGTCAGCGCGGACTCGACCGGATCGTAGCGCTGAAAATCCTGCCGCCCGATGCGGGACTGGATCCGAGCTTCGCGGAACGCTTCCAGCGCGAGGCCAAGGCGCTCGGCCGCCTCAATCACCCGCACATTGTCGCCATCTATGACTCCGGTCAGGCAGGCGGCTTGTATTACTTCCTCATGGAATACGTGGACGGAGTGAACCTGCGGCAGGCCATTCAGGCGCGGACGCTCACCCCACCCCAGGCCCTCGCCATCGTCCCTCAGATTTGCGACGCCCTGCAATACGCACACGATCAAGGTGTCGTCCATCGCGACATCAAACCGGAGAACATCCTGCTGGACGCACGCGGCCAGATTAAGATTGCGGATTTCGGGCTGGCGCGACTGCTGGGCCAGGTCGAAGGCACCTCGACATTGACGGCCACACACCAGGTACTGGGAACGCCTCGATATATGGCTCCCGAGCAGATGGAGGGAACGCACGCGGTCGATCACCGTGCGGACATTTACTCGCTCGGTGTGGTCTTCTACGAACTCCTGACGAACGAGCTGCCGCTGGGCCGGTTCGCGCCTCCGTCCCGCAAGGTACAACTCGATGTGCGGCTGGACGAAGTCGTGCTGCGCACGCTGGAGAAAGAGCCGTCGCTGCGGTTTCAGCAGGCCAGCGAAGTTAAGTCGGCACTGGAGACGATTTCTCGCAGTCGCCCAATGCCCCGCCACTGGCGGCGGACGTATGACTACGAGTACCGCAGCCGGGCCGAAATCTTCGGCATTCCGCTGCTCCACATTGCCTACGGCATGGACCCCGTCACGCACCGACGCCGCGTCGCGAAGGGAGTCGTCGCGATTGGCGACATCGCTATCGGCTGGCTGGCCTTCGGAGGCGTGGCCGCCGGAGTCATGGCCATCGGCGGCTGCGCGTTCGGGCTGTTGACGTTTGGCGGGTGCAGCATCGGCTTGCTGCTGGCGCTGGGCGGCGCTGCCGTCGGCTTCGGGTTCTCCGCGGGGGGGTGCGCCATCGGCTCCGTCGCGACGGGTGGCTGTGCGGTGGGCATTTTTGCGGCGGGCGGCGGCGCGTTTGGTGTACACGCCCTGGGCGGCAACTCGCGGGATCCCACGGCCCAGGAGTTTTTTACGCAATACCTGCATCTGAAACTGGCTGCCGTGGCGTTTCTGGTCCCGCTGGTGCTCGGCACCACCGCCGTGATCGGACTCTTGATCGCCGGCATCCTGCACGCCTTCCAAGGGAAATCGCCGCGGATGCACAAGAGCCACTTGCCAGGTAACGACCCACTAGGCCACTCGCGTTCCGAACCCCGTTGGGCAGCTGGATGCGCAACCTTCGCCCTGGCGCTGCTCATGTCCGGCTGTATTCTCAGTGTTGCACTCCTTTTCGCCATGTACCTATGGAGGAGCCAAGCCGCCGTGCAGCGCGCGGTGGCAATCGAGCAACGGGCGGCCGCCGCCGCGCAGGACCGCGCCCTGGCCGAAGCGCTGGCTCAGCAGCAAGCGCGCTCGACGCGGCAACTCGTGCTCGATTGGTCCAGCGGCCGTCCGGTATTGACTCCCGGCAAGCTGTTCCCCCCTGACTTTCATGAACAGTTGCAGGCTCTGCACTCAAGTTACCTGCAGCTGGAAAGCCGCCATCTACAGCGGCAAGTCGCCGGTGATACGCAGGAAACGACGATCGCGATTCCCGACATCGAGCTGGCGTCCCTGCACCGGCAACTCGATCGCACGGTCGGCCGCGAATTTCGGCAGCCGGCCGAGCGTGAACGCCTGCAGGAGACGTTGGCGGGACCGGACGAGCAGGGGATGCCGGGCATCGTGGGCTGGGGTGCCGGTCCTACGACTGTCCGGATCAGCCGCAACGTAATCCCGTCCCGTCTCGCGAACGAGGCCCCGGGGGTAGAGCCCTGGCGGTATCAGTGGGTGATCGAGCGTCAAGGACAGAGCTGGCAAGGTAGCGCGACGACGCTGCCTGACGCGCTGCGCCGGTTCTGGTCCGACGTGGCCGAACAACCCTAGCCGCTGCGTAGCGGAACTCGCAAGAGTTCCGACCTGAACGTCGGAAGTCTTACAATCCGCGTAGCGGAACTCGCAAGAGTTCCGACCTGAACGTCGGAAGTCTTACGACGCCGCTGTCGCGTCGTCTGGCGACTTCCGCTACTTCGTCTGGCGACTTCCGCTACGGGGAAGAGACTGGCAGCCATTGGACGGCGTCGATGACCACATAGCCATCCGCTCCCTCATTCGTGACGATGACGGCGGCCGCGTCGCTGCCGGCGAACTCGTAGGTGCCCAACGACGTGAAGAGCGGCTCGGCCGCGCGGGGCTCCCGCTGGTTGACGATGACGGTCGCCGTACCTTGGCCATGCACGACCTCGACCGACACCCGAGTGGCTCGATTCGTGTGGGGCGGAAAGCCCAGACGTACTTCATATCGCCCAGGCTTGGGCAACTTCGTTTCGAATCGGGCAGTCGATCGGGTTTCCCTCACGTTGCCATCGTGACGATAGCTCGCGCCCACCCAGGCCGACGCCGCAAAGCTCTCCCGCCAGGATCCGGAGAGCCGGGCCTGACTGTCATCGACGACGATACCCGGCAATTCCGACGCCGCGACAGTCTTTCGTTGCCGAACAGCGGGGCCCTGATATGTCAGCACTTGACCGTCGGCGAGCAGCCTCTCGCGCAGCTGATCGTAGGGCACGTCCTGGACGGCCAGGCCTGCGTCCATGGCCAGGACCGCGGCGGTCGCCGCCGACTGGCCGAGGATCATGAACACCGGCTCCATGCGGATCGACCCAAAAGCGATGTGCGAACTCGATACGCAGACGGGGACGAGCAGATTTGCCGCCTGCTCGCGCCGAGGGACAAGAGCCCCGTAGGCGATCTCGTACGGACCGTTGGTCGGCACGCCGATGTCACCTTCGTTCTGGACATATCCGTCGGGGGTGATGTACCGCTGGACGTTGTGCGAATCGATGGTATACGACCCCATCCCCACCGAGTCCGGCGTGGGACGCGACTTCAGCAACTCGTTGGCGGTCATCACAAACATCCCCTTCATCCGCCGAGCTTCGCGGATATACATCTGGTGCGGCCAATGGCCGTTGTCCGCGAACTCGTCCTTGGCCAGGCCCCAGCGCCGCATGGCCTGCTGGACGTCGGGCGGCACGCGCGGGTCGTTGGCGATGAAATACAGCCAGCCCTGCTGATAGGTCTCGTGCTCTTTCCAGATCTCCCGCCGCCGCTCGTACGTCGCTTCCGGATAGTCATAGTTGAGGCCGATGTTGTCCGTGCTCATCGGGCCATGATTGTTGGTATCGGTCTTGTGGTTCGGAATCGGATCGAACTTATCGAACGTCTCGCGCCAGCCCGCCTGGAAGATCCGCAACAGCAACTCGTATTGGTCCGGATCGTATCCGTCCGGTTTCGCAAACGGGACGCGATTTTCCGGGTGGTCGGTCAGACACATGCGAAAACAATAAGCCTGGACGCGGTGATCGCCGCTGCCATAGTCACCTGGAGGCGACGAGCTGATGCGCGGCAGAATCCCGCTGGCGGGATCGCCCGGTACGCGATAGGGGCTGATCTTCTGCTTGACGGCTCCGAAATGGTGCCGGTGATGAAGCACTCCCGTCTGGACCCCGGCCCACTGCTCGCCATACACCGACTGGGCTTCTCGGCCCACGTGGTAGTCGACTCCCGCAGCGGCCATTAAATCACCCTCGTACGTCGCATCCAGAAACATTTTGCCCGAGTACTCGCTTCCATCGAGCATCCGGATCGAGGCCAGACGAGTTCCCGACTTCGTCACGCCAGACTGGCGATCCAGCCAGCGCTCGCGATGGACCGGAATCGCCCTTTCGCGGATGAGGTCCTCGAAAACCTGCTCGGCGACGTGCGGCTCGAAGATCCACATCGTCCGCTGCTGACCGTCGATGGCGGGTGTCCCCTGCCCCTGGTTGCCGTACTCTTGTCGGGTCTGCCACTTCCAGGCACCCGGGGAATCGTAGTGCTTCCAGACGCGGTGATAGAACTCGCGCGCTAACCCACCGATCACCGCCTTGTTGCCGGTATCCGTCCAACCGAGTCCGCCGCTCGACAGCCCGCCCAGGTGCTTATCGGGGCATACGATCACGACGGACTTTCCCATCTTCCGGGCTTGAACGGCCGCGGTTACGGCGGCCGACGTGCCGCCATAGATCACCAGGTCGAACTCCGCTGCGCCCAGCGAAACCGCCACCCCGCAACAGACGACAGACAACCAACCGGAAACTGCATTCATGGAGATGACTCTCGGCGTCGGGACGGGTCTCGGACAGGGCCTACTTTTTTCGCTTCGCCTTGCCGCTCTTTTTTCGCTCAGCCCCCGGCTTGGGTTTCGGAGCGGTCTTGGCAGCCAGCGCCGAGAATTCTTCGAGCTGCCGGTTCCAGACCGTCTCGAGCTCACGCACTTTGCCGGGCATTTCGGCGGCCAGATTCCTGGTTTCCGACCGGTCACGGCTCAGATCGAACAACTCCCAGGGTTGTTCGTTGGCCGCCACGAGCTTCCAGTCCCCGACGCGTACCGCACGGTTTCCTTCGTGAAGCCACCAGAGCGATTCATGTTCGACGGTACCATCCTTGGCGAATGCCGGCACCAGGCTCTTGCCCGGCGGAGTCGGTACGGGTTCCTCCTGCCAGGTTGTGGGACGCGTTCCGCCGACGACTTCCAGGATCGTCGGAACCATGTCGATCAAGTGTCCCGGGTTGTGCCGTAATTCGCCTCGCGCGGCGATGCCGCGTGGCCAGTGAACAATGAGGGGCGTCGCGATACCTCCCTCGTGGACCCAGGTCTTATGACGCCGAAATGGTGTGTTCGCTGCGTTCGACCAACCGGGTCCGAGACACAGATGGGTCGCAGCCGAACCCATGGCGGCTTGCGGGTCGTGGCCATCGTTCCGCACCATGATCTCGGCACTGGCTCCGTTATCGGACGCAAAGAAGATCAAGGTATTGTCGAAGGCGTTCATCGCCCGGAGCTGTTCCAGCACTCGGCCAATCTCGCGGTCCATGCGGTCGACCATGGCGGCGTGAATGGCCATCTTGGCGGCCTGAAAGGCACGCTGCGAATCCGTGAGTTCGGTCCAGGCGAGCGGCCGGTTCACCTCGCCGCTGCCGAGCGTTTCCAGGGCCTCCGGAAAGTGATACGGCGGTCCCACCTCTCGCTCGACCGCCGACAACGAACAATCGATCAACCCCAACTGCCGCATACGCTCGAAGCGCGCGCTGCGGATCGTTTCCCAGCCCACGTCGTATCGCCCCTCGTACCGCTCGATGTCGCCCGGCAATGCGTGCAATGGGAAGTGAGGTGCGGTGAATGCCAGGAACTCGAAAAACGGCCGATCCGCATGATGTGCCGCATGATCCTGGAGGCACTGAATGGCATGATCGGCAATCGCTGTCGTCGCGTAGTATCCGTCGTCGCGCGATACCGCAGGCAGGGGACGGTCGTCTTCCGAGTGGCTTTGCGGGCTGAAGAAACGCCCTTGATCCTGGAGGTTGTACGAGCGGTCAAATCCGCCGGCGAGCGGCGCCCCATCCACGTGCCACTTTCCGGAATGGTAGGAACGATAACCGAGCGGCCGGAGGAAATCGGGCAGCAACCTCGCCCACGCTTGCCTCACGCCCCCTCCTCCTCCGCCGAGCCCGGGTAAACCGTCGCGGTGGATCTGCTGGGCGTAGAAACCGGTCAGTAATGCGCCGCGCGACGGCCAGCACCGCGCCGTGTTGTAGAACTGGGTGAAGCGAAGACCCTGTTGGGCCAAACCATCCAGGTGCGGAGTCTGGATTTCGCCCCCATAGCAACCGAGGTCGGAATACCCCAGGTCGTCCGCCAGGATGAACAGGATATTGGGTCTCGGCTGCCCCGCCGCCGTGCTTTGGGCGCCGGCCATGCGTTCCGACGCCATCACCGCCAACAGCCCGAGCAGGGTCGCGACCGGCCATCGCCAGGCCATTCCCAACTGCGATTCATGCGAGGATCGAGAGTAGGACATCAAACCAACGCCCTCCGAACAGTTAAGAGACCGCCACCCGATTGGCAGGCAGCGGACCGCCAGTATCGATAGCTGCGAGTCGCTGGTCAACCTTGCGAGCGAGATGGGATTTTGCGCTTTGATCTTTCGTGCGCTTCGTGTCTTTCGTGGTAATTCACTCCAGCGCCTTCGCGCGTTGCGGGTTCCCACGCCTCTCCCTGCCTCTCGCCTGCAAGGCCGCTAGAGAGTCACTCGGCCGCATGGACCACACGCCCATCCACCACGGTTACCAGGACTTTGGTACTTGCGATCAAATCCGGTGGCTCCGTGAAGATATCACGGGACAGCAGGACGAAGTCGGCGAGCATGCCAGGGATGAGTTGCCCCTTCTCCGATTCTGTAAATTCCGCGTACGCCGAACCCACCGTATAAGCCCGCACCGCCTCGTCGACCGAGATCTTCTCTTGCGGCACCCATCCGTCCGGGTGGCGTCCGTCGAGTGTTCGGCGCGTCACCGCGGCCGCGATTCCCTGCAGCGGATCCAGGGGCGCGACGTTCCAGTCCGAACCAACGGCCAGACGTGCACCGGAGTCGATCAGCGATCGGAAGGCGTACGTCCCGCGGGATCGCTCGGGCCCAATGCGTTTTTCGGCCCACCGGCCGTCGTCGGCACAGTGATAGGGCTGCATGGAGGCTACCACCCCCGCCGCCCCGAAACGGCGAATATCGTCGCGGCGCAAGTGTTGGGCATGTTCGATCCGACCACGCCGGTCGCGTGATGGCTCCTCGCGACTGAGTCGTTCGTAAAACGCGAGGATCTGGTCGTTCGCCCGATCTCCGATGGCGTGGATCATCAGTTGCAGGCCCGCATGATCGGCAGCGACCATGCGCTGCCACATCTTCTCTTCTGGAATCATCTCGTCGCTGGGAATTCCGCGGGTAGCCGGCGCATCCAGGTATGGCTCGAAGAACAAGGCGGTGGTCGAACCAAGGCTGCCATCGGCAAAGCCCTTCAGCCCTCCTTCTCTCAGCCATGCGTCGCCGCTCGCAGCCCGCAAACCGCGTCCCTGGGCTTCGTCCCAGCGTGCCAGTGGTAACATCGCATAGACGCGCGTCCGCAGCTTCTGCCGCCGGTGCAACTCGCGATACACCAGGATGTCCGTTCCCCCGGACATGTCCTGGACACTGGTCACTCCCAAGCGCGCGGCATGCTCGGTGGCCGCCTGAGCGGCCTGCAGCTTTTCGTCAAAGGACAACGGTGGAATGCGGCTGGACACGAGTTGCATGGCCGCGTCTTTGAGAACTCCGGTCGGCTCCCCCGTGGCCGGATCGCGCACGATGACGCCGCCAGGCGGATCCGGTGTGTCGCGCGTCACCTGGCCCCGCTGCAGGGCCACGCTATTGGCCAGCGCCATGTGCCCGTCCAGGCGACTGACAAACACGGGATGGTCGGGACTCGCGGCATCGATCATCTGCCGCGTCGGCAGGGGAGCGCCGGGCCAGTTCTCGTGATCCCAGTCTCCGCCGGTGATCCAGCGACCCTTAGGCCAGGTGGCCGCGAAGGTCCGCAGCCGAGCTGCCAACTCGTCGGTCGTCCGCGCCGTCCGCAGATCAACGCTCGATAACTGCTGCCCGCCGGCCAGAAAATGCACATGGGAATCGTTGAAGCCCGGCACGACCAGTCGACCTCGCGCATCGATCACGTGCGTGCGAGGCTTGATCCACGTTCGAATCGACTCGTTGCTGCCCACCTCCGCCACGCGATTCCCCCGCACCGCCAGGGCCTCGGCAACTGGCTTGTCGGGCGACTGCGTGCGAATGACCGCATGGATCACGACCAGGTCGGCGCCAGCTTCCTGACCGCACAAGAGCCTCCCACCCGTACCGAAGAGCCATCCAAGGTAGATTGTCGCGCTTGCGAGCAGCCAACCGGCGCGCGTTCGGTACCCCGTACTTGATCGCACCGGCCAGGCGGTTTCGGCCCCGTATCGATGGAATGGTAAGCCGCCCATCTTGCTCCTTTCCTGTCGACCCGCTGGCAGCCCAGTCAAGTCGTCGCCACCATCTTGCATCGGAGATCGGATTGGCCATAGGCAATGACCAGCCGCGCGCCCGGGGGGGCCGTCTTCTCAAAGTGTTCTTCCGTCAACAGGATGCGTCCTGGCCAGCAATAGACGAAATACACGTCCGCGGGACTGGGAACTTCGCAGTAATCCCCGCACTCGATCGGACACGACAGCTGGAACTCGGCCAATAGCTCGCGTGAGGCGGCGGCCAGTCGCTCATCGATTTCGATCCCCCGGGCGTGGAACCCCAGCATCTCTGCCAGGCCCGTGACGATTCCCCAGCCGCTGCCCCACTCGCAAAACCTGCCGCGCGGCAACGACGCCAATGCCCGCCAAGCCAACTCGTAATCACACTGCACGAACTCGAAACAGTCGATTCGGCGAAATCGAGCACGTCCCGCCGCGACGAACTCGGCCGCCCGCCTGGGCCAGGCTTCCTGCGTCGGAGTCAGCGGCACATCGATCAACATGGCAGGTGTGGCGCCAGGACCGTTGAATCAGCCTACGAGTTCCTGGATTGGCTCGGCTTCCAGGATCGATCGGCCGACTTCGGCTGGAATGCCCTGAATCAGCCGCAGCTTGCCGACCTCGAGCAGCGCATGCATGATCGTCGCAATAAGGTTGGGAATCCGATACGGCGTCGTGGCGGGTTGCCCCCCATCCCGGCTCGACTGCCCGACGACCTGTCCCATCGCCAGCCCCCCGCCGTGGACCAGCAACGGGGCCAGCCCGCCCCAATGATCTCGACCGCCCCGCGCGTTGATCTTTGGCGTGCGGCCCATTTCGCCACAGGCCACCAGTAAGATCCTGTCGCTCAGACCGCGCGCTTCGACGTCGTCGATATAGGCCGCCAGCGCGTGATCCAGCGGCGAGCCCATGTACTGCATCCCTTCTTCAACGCCGGCATTATTGACGTCGGCATGCATGTCCCAGACGAAGTTCGTCGTCACCGTAACAAAACCGCACCCCCGCTCGCAAAGCCGACGTGCCAGGAGCAAGAGTTTTCCCAGCGACTTCGCGTTGTCCACGTAATTGTTGTAGTTGTTCCAGCGTTTGCTGATCTGGTCGGGGCGGACCCGCGGAGCCGTGTCGTAGCCGGCGACGATCCGCGGGTCTTCCTGCGCCAGGTCGAATGCTTCCGCCACCCCGCCGATAATCGTGTCGAACGCCTGCGACTGGAACTTGTCGGCGCCGTCCAGCAGCTGTGGCTCGACCTCGCGCTTAATCCGATCGAGGCCGGCGAGCAGCAACCGGCGGTCATCCAGTCGCTCGCGCGGCATGGTCAACTTGAGCGCATCCTGCAGATCGCTGCCATCACCGGGAATAAACGGCGCGAAGGCGCTCCCCAGCGGCCCCGTCGCATTGAACTTGCCAAAGCTCATTTTGTTCGGTTGCGTGTCCGGGTCGACCGACCGGGGAAACAAGGCACAGTTACGTGGCATCCCTGTCTGCGGATGATTGGCGCCGGCCACCCGTGCGTAGATCGAACCGATGTTCGCGCCGGCCGTCGCGCGGCTGACTACCGGCTTGATGTCGTGATTTCCGTCGCCGGTCGTGAACGAACGCACGATCGAGACGCGATCGGCCAACGAGGCGAGACGTGGAAACGTGCCGCCGAAGGTCACCCCCGGCAGCCGGGTCTCGATTTCGCCGGTGGCGCTGCGGATCTCCGCGGGGGCCGACATCTTGGGGTCGAAAGTCTCGAACTGGCTAGGACCGCCGTGCAGGAACAGGAAGATGACCGACCGGTCCTTCAGAAGGGACTCGGTACCCGATTGCTGAGCTGCCAGCCAGGGAAGCCAGGAACCGGCCGCTCCCAGCGTCAGCCCACCGATGCGCAGAAACTCCCGCCGTCCGTACGCTTTCGAATCCTGAAAGACCAGCATCGCTTGTTCCCCCTGGAGGATGGTGCCGGCACCAGGATAATCCTCCGCTCGGGCATTGGTCAAACACGAGGCCCCACCCCGACATTCGCTACGACCGTACCGTCCTCGAACGGACGTGGCGGGAAAGCAACGCCTTGACGGTGGCCGATGCGTGGGAGGCGGTTAGACTTCCGTGGTGGCTGGTGGGATAGGTGCCTGGGTTGTTCGGGTTCGGCAGGCCATGGCGCGCTTCACGGGAAAGTTGACGCCCGCCATGCGGCCAGCCGAACCAAGGTAATGAGATCCAGCCATCCCAGGAACGGATCGGGCAAGGACGCGCCCACGGCCCGCGGCGCCCGGAAGTTGACGCCGGCAAGCAGGCAGATCCCAACGCGTCGATGCTCGAGAATCGTAACCTTCGGCTCGACCTGTGCGCAGTCATCCTGCTGGCGATCGTCGTTTTCTTGTCGGTCTCGCTGCTGACCTACCATTCGGCCGACCAGCTGGGTAATGTCCCGCGCCCGTGGGAAGCCCTCTACCGCCAGGACGTGCTCGTTTATCCACAGCACGACCGGATTGCGAACGCCTGCGGCTGGTTCGGAGCCCTGGCGGCCGACGTGCTGTTCAACGCCTTCGGACTCGTCGCCTACTATTTCGTCGCGTCACTCGCCATCCTGGACGCCGTGCTGTTGCGCCGCCAGCGCGTGGATACACCCGTGCTGCGAGGAATCGGCTGGCTCCTGTCCCTCTTCGGACTGACCGCCTTCCTCTCGTTGACGTTCGATGGCGTGACACCCGGGCCTGTGATCGGTGCCGGCGGTTACCTGGGAGTCCTCGGACGGGGATTGCTGGAAACGCACTTCGCACTCGCCGGGGGAGTCATTCTCTCCGTCAGTGTCACGTTGGGCGGCCTGTTCCTCTCGACGGATTACGCGCTGCTGCGGTTCTGGGTCCGCTCCGCCATCCTCGCCTCGGGAGCCGTCTCCAAAGGACGGCAGGCCATCAAGCGCCGCAAAGACGACAAGGCCGGCCGGTCTGGTAGTCCTGATAAATCCAGCGGCGCCGACAAGCCAAGCGGCGACGTAGCGCCCGACAACGCCCCCATCCGTGTGCGGGGAAAATCCCGCAGCGATCTCGAACTGACTTCCGCAGCCGTCCCACCCAGTGCGCCGGCACCGGCTCCGGCCGCCTCGTCGAAGCCCACGGCGCCTTCGCCCGCCACCGAGCCCGAGGCGGAACCTGCCAACGTGGACGCGGAAAACGGTGCCGTCCCGCCGCCGTCCGATTCGGAACCCGTCGTCAAGAAACGCTCCAAGGAACGCCCCAAGGGCGTGACCACGCCACCTCACTTCGAGGTAACCGATTTCGACAAGCAGCAACGTGAAGCCGTTATGAGTACGCTCGACGCCGCCAGCGTCGAAGACCCGGGCGACTATGAACTGCCCGATATCGAACTACTGATCGAGGGCACCGACGTCTGCTTCGCCGACCAGGAGCAGGAGGTCCGCCGCAAAGCCAAGATCCTCGAAAAAACCTTCGCGGATTTCGGGTTCAATGTCCGCGTGGTCGAGATCGAGACAGGACCGGTGATCGCTCAGTACGAAGTCGAGTTGGAAGCCGGCCTGCGCCTGTCCCGTATCACGGGACTCGCCGACGACCTGGCTATCGCGCTGCGCGTGCCGAGCGTCCGCATCGTGGCGCCGATTCCGGGCAAGAACACGGTTGGAATCGAAGTGCCCAACGAGACGCGGCAGATCGTGCAGCTGCGGGAAGTGATCGAGGAGTCCCAGGGCAAGACCAAGAAGATGAAGATCCCGCTTTTCCTGGGCAAGGACGTATCGGGCAATCCCCTGGTCGCGGACCTGTCGACTCTGCCACACCTGCTCATTGCCGGACGTACCGGAACGGGCAAGAGCGTGTGCTTGAATGCCATCATTACGTCCATGCTGATGACGCGCAAGCCGGACGAGGTCCGGTTGCTGTTGATCGATCCCAAGATGGTCGAGTTGTCCTGCTACGGTCGCCTGCCGCATCTGATGCATCCCGTCGTCACGGATATGCGTAAGGCCGAAGCGATCCTGGCGTGGGCCGTCGAGAAAATGGAAGAGCGTTACGCCCTGCTCGCCCGCGCCGGAGTCCGCCATATCAGCAGCTACAACCAGCTGGGCGAAAAGGAGCTCATGGACCGGCTGCAGCCCGAGTCAGACGAGGAGCGTGCGTCCATCCCGCTGCACCTGCCGTTCATCGTCATTGTCGCCGACGAAATGGCCGACCTCATGATGACCGCGGGCAAAGAGGTCGAACAGCACATCATCCGCCTGGCACAAAAGAGCCGGGCGGTGGGCATCCACCTGATCCTTGCCACTCAGAAGCCCACCGTCGACGTGATCACCGGACTGATCAAGTCGAACCTGCCCGCGCGGATCTCCTTCCAGGTCGCAAGCCGCACCGACAGCCGCGTCGTCCTCGACGAAATGGGCGCGGATAAGCTGCTCGGGAACGGCGATATGCTGTTCCTGTGGCCCGGCACCAGCACCCTGCTCCGCGGCCAGGGTACTTACCTGTCGGACGAAGAAATCAATCGAGTCGTCGATTCGATCAGCACGTCCGAACCCAACTACGTCCACGAACTGGTCAATCTGAAGCCGGCGAGCGCTGAAGGCGAGGAGGGCGTTCCGCAACTGAAGAAGCGCGACGAGCTGTACGAATCGGCCGTGGACATCGTGGTGCGCGAGGGAAGAGGCAGCGTATCGCTGCTGCAACGAGCGCTGGGCGTCGGTTATGGTCGCGCCGCACGCTTGATCGACTTCATGGCCGAGGACGGCATCGTCGGCCCCTACAACGGAGCCCAGGCGCGGGAAATCCTGATTACACTGGCCGACTGGGATCGCATGCAAGGCGCCGCCGCCGAGGCCGAATCGCCACCCGCTGCCAAGCGCCCCCGCAATAACAAAGTCCTTCCGGACCGAACCTGGGAGGAAGCGCCAGCCGACGATTCGTCGCTGTGGGATCGGGACGAGCAGCCCCCTCACCCGGATCTCGATGCAGATCCGAACGAAGACGATCCCCACGCCAGGGACGAAGACGATGTCGTGCACCACATCGATGACGACGAGGACGACATCGCCTACCAGGCCGAGAGTGCTTAGTCACGTCACGAGGCGGAGATGCCGAACTGCTGCAGGACGAGGCGGCACACGTCCGTGTCGCGCAGCGGCCTGCCATCCGGCACGATCGACCGGGATGTCAGGAGGACCGTCTGCTGGTCCGCCTGTGTCGCGGGTGCGCCATGCGACCCCTTGACCCGCGACGCATCGAGCGGAATGCTTCGCGTCGCTGGATCGAAGTGCAGTTCCACCGGGTCATACCCCGGCTTGCGATGGATGTCCACGGTGCGGGCAAACGACGGAGCGCGGGCGTCGTCCTGCCACCAGTAATAAGCCTGCCAGCTCTGAGGCTCGGAAATCAGCACCACGTCCCCCGCCCGTTCGTGATCGATCGCGTAACGCTGCCGCTGCTCACCGGACAACACCTCCGCGAACCCTGGCTGACCCTCGAATAATTCGGCCACGCGGCGGATGGTGGCGGCGTCGCGATCGGCGACAAAAACATGAGCGAACTGGTGATCGACCAGCGCCCAGGCCCGGCTGCCCGCTACGTCCAGATACTCCAGCCCCTCTTCCTCGCGCAGCTGCAACAACCCTGCCTCGCGCAACCGTCGATTGGGATACGTCACATGATCGACCGCATTGATGGCGTATTCCCCAGCCACCATCCACAAGAGCGAGTCATCCCAGACCGCGCGAAATCCCTCCACAAGTGCCTGCAGGACGGTGTCCAATTCCCCCAGCGCCGCGGCCGCCGCCGGGCTATCCGGACCACTCTTCTGCGCCGCGTAATCCAGGTGAGGCAGATACAAATAAAAGAACCGCGGACGGAACCGTCTGGCTGCCATGATCGCCGATTCCGCAATCCACGCCGTCGATTTGATGTTGGCCAGCGGCCCCCAGAAATGCTGCAGCGGAAAGTGCCCCAGTCCGTCCCGGAGATCTCCGTACAGCTCGGCTGGCCTGGTGTAACACCAGAGCGACTCCGATCCATCCGGGTTGTGCACGGGCGCCGGCATGCAGATATAGTCGGCGCC
>JBFWYF010000028.1:0-19939 GCA_050186685.1 Pirellulaceae bacterium | reverse complement strand
ACCCGCGACAGGCCCGACCCGATGCTCGGCCATCCGCCGGGCGGGTAGCCAGGCACTTCCGGCGACTTCGTCTGCTGCGGGTGGCTTTCCCAGCCGGTAATGCACTGATGGACGTTGTGGTCGTCCCGCGCACCGACCAGCGAGCGTATGACGGTGAACTTGTCCATTGCACGCGCCAGCCGCGGCATCAGCTCGCAGATCTGGATGCCAGGGACGGCCGTATCGATCGGCTGGAATTCGCCTCGGATCTCGGCCGGCGCATCGGGCTTCAGGTCGTACATGTCCAGGTGCGGCGGTCCGCCGGGGAGCAGCACCATGATGATGGCTTTGTGTGAGGAACGAGTGCCGGCCGCGGTCTCGGCACGCAGCACGTCGGGCAGTGCGATACCACCGAGGGCTAAGCCGCCGATCTGCAGAAACCGGCGACGCCGGATACCGTCGCAAAACACACCACCCGCGCCGAATAAGGAGAGCATGAGCCAACTCCTTGGACCGTGAGAGGACGAACCACGCCTGCCATCACGACGGCATACGATATAGCGCCGCTTGAACTGGGGAAAGCAAAATCAGGCCGGTCAGGAGAGGGGTCTTGCTGGCGGACCCTTCGGCGCGTAGCGGCGGGTGAGGCACTGGCTCGGCCAGTGCTTCCGGCGCCCGGGCCAACTAGGCTTAGCGGAGAACACTGGCGGAGCCAGTGCCACACTGGCCGCTTAGCGGAGAACACTGGCGGAGCCAGTGCCACACTCGGGCCAACTAGGCTCAGCGGAGAACACTGGCGGAGCCAGTGCCACACCGGACGCTGTGAGGGTGGTGGCGGAGATTGTCGGGGGCTTCGGAAGTCGGACGACGGTGCGGTTCTCTTAGCGACGGGGCGCAGGCGGACGTTCGGCGCGCCTCGGGAGTATTGCGACTTCCGCTACGTCGCTTATTGTCAGCCTCGCCGTCAGGCGGCGGCGGCGCTGCCGGGCTGCTGACGGCAGAAGTTCTCGGCGATGCCGATGGCTTCGATGCCCAGCTCCTTCAGTCGCGAAGCGGTGATCAGCGTTTCGACCTCGGTTGTGCGGCGCACGTCGCGCACGATCATGACGGCATTGATGGGGCACGCGGGACCGAGTTCGAATACGGGCACGTCTCCCGTGGGCAGAGTCCCGGCGTCGACGATCACGAGGTCAAAGTGCTCGGCGGCCTGGCGAAACAGGCGGCTCACGCGGGGATCGTGGAGCGAGTTGAGGCCGTGGGGCACTCCCAGCGGAAACAGCGTCACGCCGTCTTGCAGCGAATACACCGCCGCTTCGTCCAGCGTGCGGGGGTCGTCGAGCGCCCCCTGCCAGCCGCGCGAAAAATCGAGCCCGAGCTTCATCCCCAGTTCCGGGTTGGACAGGTTCGCATCGAACAGCGCTACCTTGGCTCCGGCTGCCGCGACCGCTCGGGCCAGGCAGGTCACCAGTGTCGTGCAGCCTTCCTTGTCGCGCGTGGTGACGACTGCCAGCGATTTCAGCCCTTCGCGGCTCGCGTCGAGCAGTTTCGTGCCGGCGTAGCGGAAGTACTCGGTCTGTAGCTCAAACAGCTGGGTGACTTCCGGCGACCATACGAATTCGTCGAGTTCCCACACCGGTTTCCAGACGCGCGGGCGTGCGGGGCGGGGACCCTCCATCGGTGCCGGCTCCGCGGCTGACGCGGCTGGATGCTGGACCACTGCCGGTTCTCGAGCGGGAGCAGCCTGTGAGGGCGGCGGCACCTGGCTCCTCATCGCCGGCGCCACGGGGGTCGCAGGGGGCATCGCCGTCGGATCGAAGATGGTCAGTGCCGGGGCGACGACGAGGCAACTCGTCTGCAACTCCTCATCGCCTGTGTAGCATGCGACCTCGAACGTCTTGGTCTGCAGCAGCTCTCGGGTGGCCTGGGCTGTGCGGGCCGTCGCATGCGGGGCTGCTACCGGCGGAACGTGTTTCGTATCGAGCCGGCGCGCGACCGGCTCCGTGGCCGCGACCGGCCCACGCGCTATGACGCGCTGACCCGGACGGGTCGGCGAGGTCGCGGCGGCCGGTGCCACGGACGTCCGATTCGCCGGAATGGTGCCGACAACGAAGGGAGCATCGCTCGAATAGGCTGCGAAAAAGGCTCGGTCAGGAGTGCTCATTACCGGTAATCCATTCCAGAGTTCGGGATAACCACCGTTCCGTTCAGACGGGCACCGCTGGGATTGGCGGCCGGGAGCGATTCCCGCAGCGCGGTCTGTGCCGCGGGGCGGTCCGGGCTGGCTTGCAGGCGCGCGGCCCGATTGAACTCAAGCTCGCTGTCCTGGCTCGCCGGGTTGCTGTTCGTACTGGTTTCGTCGGGCCACCCTTGCACAGGGGCCGAGTCGTTCCGACGCGGTGCGACGGGTGTCGAGCCGGACATCGGCTGCGTCGACATCGCTCCCCCGGCAGACCAGCTGTCGGACATCGGCGGCGACGGCTCAGTCGGACTTGTCGGGCTGACGGGTGTGCTCGACCACCCAGGCGCCGCCGCCGACGTGGACGCCGGGGTACCGACCACCGTTGTCGGCTTCGAGGCGACCGACGCCGATCTCGCCGGCCAGCTGTTGGCGGCCGAGGCTTCCACGGAGGAGTGTACGTCGGTGGCCGCCTGCGTCGTGGGCGCGTCCGTCGACTGGAGTGGAGGGTCGCTCGCCCATTGCGAGCGATCCGCGGGAGCTGGTTCGGATGTCGCTGGCCCCCGCACTAGCACGAAACACAGGACGGCCACGGCCAGCAGCATTCCGCCGACCGCAACCTTGGGAGCCATGGTGGACCAGAACTGGCGGGCGGCCGCACCCGTTAATGGCCACGTCACGCCGCTTCCGGGGGCAAGCGTCTCGACGACCCGCCGTTGCCGCTGCCGAGCCACCGCCGCCGATCCGCGCGGACTGCCCGAACCTTCCGGCTCCGGTTGTTCTCCTGCTGGGGACTCACCCACCGCGTGCACCTCCGCCAGCACGATGTCGGGCAAGCGAAGGAGCACCGGAAATTCGCCGCTGTCGTAGGGAGTCGCCTCCGCCGTCTCGACCGGCTCGACATGGCGGCGGGGCACGACGCGCCCGGCACGAGGTCGTTTATCTCCGCTAGCTGCTGTCGGCGGGATGTTCATGTGTGTCCCTCATAGACGTTCTTTTGGCCGTCACTCTTATCGGTTCCGAGCGTAGCGGTCTTGAGGACTTTAACGGCAGTGCCGCGTTAAATGGTAGAACGACCCCAAATTGGTTCCCGGCACGTTTCAAAAAGCGACTATTCTGGTAAAAGGGGCTGTTTGGCCAGATCCGTTCCTTTCCTGCGAGTGAGGTTGAGCGTCACGACATGAGTGCGAATTTGCAGCAGTTGCTGGCAGAGCGGGTCCTGGTTCTCGACGGCGCCATGGGAACGATGGTGTTCGCGCGAGGGTTCGACGAGGCGGCTGTGCGCGGGGAGCGGTTCCGGAACCACCACCGGGATCTGAAGAACTTCGTCGACATCCTGTGCCTGACGAATCCGCAGGTCGTGACGGAAATCCACAGGGAGTATTTAGAGGCCGGGGCAGACATTATCGAGACGAACACGTTCGGGGCCAGTCCGGTGGGCATGGCGGAGTTCGATCTGGCGCCGGAGTTGATGCGCGAGATCAACGTGGCGGCGGTCGAGTGTGCTCGGCGGGCGGCGGATGAGTACACCGCCCGGACGCCGGGCAAGCCGCGCTTTGTGGCCGCGTCGATCGGCCCCACGTCACGAACGGCGTCGATGTCGCCGAAGGTCGAGGATCCGGGATTCCGGGCGGTGACCTTTGACGAACTGGTCGAATCCTACGGCCAGCAGGTGGCGGTGCTGATCGAGGCCGGTGCCGACGTGTTGTTTCCCGAGACAACGTTCGACACGCTGAATCTGAAGGCGTGCCTGTTCGCGATCGCGCGGCATTTCGAGCGGACGGGGAGCCGCATTCCGGTGATGGCATCGGTGACGATCACCGATAACAGTGGCCGGACGCTGTCGGGCCAGACGGTCGAGGCGTTCTGGAACTCGATTTCGCACTTCGATCTGCTGAGCGTCGGGATCAACTGCGCGCTGGGGCCGGAGAAGATGCGTCCGTTTGTCGAGGAGTTGTCGAACCTGGCGACGGTTTACATGAGCTGCCATCCGAACGCGGGGCTTCCCAATGCGTTTGGGCAGTACGATCAGACGCCGGAGCAGATGGCGGCGACGCTGGGCGAATTTGTCGCGAACGGGTGGCTGAACATCGTGGGGGGATGCTGTGGAACGACGCCGGCACACATTCGGGCGTTCAGCCGGATGGTCGAGGGAGCGGCACCGCGCAAGCCACCGGTGTTGCCGCACTATATGCGGCTGAGCGGTCAGGAGGCGCTGACGATTCGTCCCGAGTCAAACTTCATCAATATCGGCGAGCGGACGAATGTGACCGGTTCGAAGAAGTTTGCCCGGTTAATCCGCGAGGAGCGGTTTGAAGAGGCGCTGGACGTGGCTCGCGAGCAGGTGAGTGCGGGAGCATCGATCCTGGACATCAACATGGACGATGCGCTGCTCGACGGCGAAGCGGCGATGGCGAGGTTTTTGAACCTGATCGCCGCCGAACCGGACATCTGCCGCGTGCCGATCATGGTGGATAGCTCGAAGTGGACCGTCCTGGAAGCCGGGTTGAAGTGCATCCAGGGAAAATCGATCGTGAACTCGATCAGCTTGAAGGACGGCGAGGAGGAGTTCCTGCGGCGGGCCAGGCTCATCCGACGTTATGGCGCCGCCGTGGTCGTCATGGCCTTTGACGAGTACGGGCAGGCGACCGAGGCGGACCACAAGGCGGCGATCTGCCGCCGCGCTTACCAGCTGCTGACGGAGCAGGCCGGATTTCCACCGGAAGACCTTGTTTTCGATCCGAACATCCTGACGGTCGCGACCGGCATCGAAGAGCACAACCATTATGCCGTGTCGTTCATCGAGGCGACTCGCCGCATCAAACAGGAGTGCCCGTGGGCTAAGGTGTCGGGGGGTGTCAGCAACATCTCGTTCTCCTTCCGCGGCAACGATCCCGTCCGCGAAGCCATGCACGCAGCTTTCCTGTACCACGCGATTCACGCGGGCATGGATATGGGAATTGTCAACGCGGGACAGCTTGAGGTGTATGACGAGATCCCGCGGGAGTTGCTGGAACGCATCGAGGACGTACTCATTAATCGCCGCCCGGACGCCACCGAGCGGCTGGTCGAGTTCGCCGAAACGGTCAAGTCCAAGGGAAAACGTGAAGTCGGGGAGGACCTGGCTTGGCGTGCTTCGTCCGTGCAAGAGCGGCTGAAACATGCCCTGATCAGGGGAATTGATCGCTTCATCGAGGAAGACGTCGAAGAAGCGCGTCAGTCTTATTCGAAATGCCTGCACATCATCGAAGGGCCCCTGATGGAGGGGATGTCGGTGGTGGGGGATCTATTCGGCGAAGGTAAGATGTTTCTGCCGCAGGTCGTCAAGTCGGCGCGCGTCATGAAGAAGGCGGTCGCCTACCTGCTTCCATTCATGCAGAAGGAAAAGGAAGCAGCCGGGCTGGCGGCTCAGAAGGCGCGCGGCAAGATTCTGCTGGCGACGGTGAAGGGAGACGTGCACGACATTGGCAAGAACATCGTCGGCGTCGTGCTGGGGTGCAACAACTACCAGATCATCGACCTGGGCGTGATGACTTCGTGTGAGAAGATCCTGCAGACTGCGGCCGACGAGCAGGTCGACATCATTGGCCTGTCGGGCCTGATCACGCCCAGCCTGGACGAGATGGTGCACGTGGCGAAGGAGATGGAGCGCACTCAATGCCGCTGGCCGCTGCTGATCGGCGGGGCGACAACCAGTGCGAAGCACACGGCGGTGCGCATCGCCCCGCGATACGGGCAGCCGGTGGTGCACGTGCTGGACGCATCCCGTTGCGTCGGGGTCGTCGATCGTCTGATGAGCAGCGAGCTGCGGGACGGCTTTGTGCGGGAGAACAAAGAACTCCAGCGGCAGCTCGTGGCCTCGTACGAGTCGCGCCAGGCGAAGCTGGTGCCTTACGACGAGGCGCTGCAGAAGCGATTTGCCACCGACTGGAGCCGCGTGCGTATCGACCGCCCGGCGTTTCTCGGAACGCGTACCCTGGCGAGGTTCCCGCTGGGGGAACTGGAGCCGTACATCGACTGGTCGCCGTTTTTCCAGGCCTGGGAACTGAAGGGGAAGTACCCCGCCATACTCTCGGATCCGCAAGTGGGCGAGACAGCCCGGGAGTTGTTCGGGCACGCGCAGGACATGCTGCGCCAGATCATCCGCGACGGCACGCTGACCGCGAACGCCGTATACGGTTTCTGGCCAGCGGCGTCGGAGGGGGACGACGTCGTGTTGTTCACGGACGAGTCGCGCGTCCAGGAGCGGACGCGATTCCACTTCCTGCGGCAGCAGTGGGAACGCAAGGGGCAGCCGGACTTCCGGTCTCTGGCGGACTACATCGCGCCGCGCGCGGCGAATCGCCCCGATTACCTGGGGGCGTTCGTGGTGACCACCGGGATCGGCGCCGCGGAACTGGCCACGCAGTACGAGCAGCGGCATGACGATTACAATGCCATCCTCGTCAAGGCACTGGCGGACCGGCTGGCGGAGGCCTTCGCCGAGTTGCTCCACTGCCGCGCTCGCCGCGAGTGGGGATACGGGCTGGACGAGACCTTATCGCTCGACGACTTGATTGAGGAGAAGTACCGGGGCATCCGGCCCGCGCCGGGTTACCCGGCCTGCCCGGATCACACCGAGAAGCGGGCGTTGTTTGAGCTGCTCGATGCCGAGCGGCAATGCGGCGTTCGGCTGACGGAAAATTTCGCGATGTGGCCGGCCGCCAGCGTCAGCGGATTCCTGTTTGCCCATCCGGAGGCGCGCTACTTTGCCGTGGATCGTGTGACGCGGGATCAGGTAGAAGTGTATGCTCGCCGCAAGGGGATGCCCCAGAGCGAAGTCGAGCGGTGGCTCGCACCGAATCTGGGGTACGAGCCCGCCTGACGCCTCGGCGAAGTCGCCCCTGACAGCGGACATCGCAAGAGGAGAGCAGCGGAAGTCGCGGGAGGAGTAGCGGACGTCGCGGGAGGAGTAGCGGAAGTCGCGGGAGGAGTAGCGGAAGTCGCGGGAGGAGTAGCGGAAGTCGCGGGAGGAGTAGCGGAAGTCGCGGGAGGAGTAGCGGAAGTCGCAAGACGCCGCCCTGAGCGGCGTCGGAAGACTTCCGGGGGGACGGCGTGGAGTCGGAACTCTGGCGAGTTCCGCTACAGGAGGCGCGCGGCGGGAGACAGGGGAGTGCGGGAGGATGAGCATGGCGCAACTGAGTGCCGAGGTGTCCGTCCAAGAGATCTGCGATTTTCTGGGCAGGCACGCGCCCCTGAGCCTGGCCGAGGAATGGGACAACGTCGGACTGCTGGTCGGGGACCCGGCCAGCTCGGTGCAGCGGCTGATGACGTGCCTGACTTTGACACCGGCCAGCGTCGACGAGGCCGTGCGGTGCGAGGCGCAGCTGCTGGTCACCCACCACCCGCTCCCCTTTCGTCCGTTCAAGCAGTTGACGACGGCCACCGTGGCGGGCCAGCTGCTGCTGCGGATCGTCCGGGCCGGCATGGCGGTGTACAGCGCCCATACGGCCTACGATTCGGCGGAAGCGGGCATTAACCAGCGGCTGGCGGAAGGTTGCCAGCTGCAAGACATCCAGCCCCTGGTGCCGGCTGCGCAGGTGCCGGAGCTGGGATCGGGGCGCTGGGGCCGGTTGCCCGTCCCGGCACCGTTGAGCGTCGTCACGGAGCGCGTGGCGCTTTGGCTGGGAACCACGGGACTCGCGCGCGTGGGTCGGGCCGATCAGGAGATCCGCGCCGTCGCGGTGGCATGCGGCAGCGCCGGCCAGTTCCTATCCGCGGCCCGGCGAGCGGGCTGTGATCTGCTGATCACCGGCGAAACGAACTTCCACACCTGCCTCGAGGCGGAGGCGATCGGGATGGGGCTGCTGCTGACCGGGCATTTTGCCAGCGAGCGGTTCGGCATGGAGCAGCTGGCGGGCGTCCTGGCTGCTGCCTTTCCGCAGCTCACGGTCTGGGCGAGCCGCGACGAGAGGGATCCGCTCGAATGGATCGCGGCGGAAGGCGGAGCGACAAGGCACTAGGCTGGCAGACCCAAAACGGTGATGGAGGCAAGGGCGGCTCGGCAGCGGCCGTTGCGCGCACCCGGCGGGTACCTATCGCATCCGCTTCACTCTGAACCGGGTAAAGGCTGGGTCTTGCATTTGTGTTTTTGAGGACGCGAAACGCAGAACTCGCAGATCCAGTCGAGGTATCTCGGGTCGCAATCGAAGTACGGCGCCTTTGCCAACTATGTTAGTCCAATCGCCATACGTGGATCTTGCCGTCCCATCCCATACCTGCACCTCCGGTTTCCACATCTGAGCCGAGAGCAATTTCTGGCCATCAGGCGTAATTTCAAGGTCGCTGATTTGATAGGGGTGCAGTGCGGTGAGGTCCGAATCACTTCGCAAATCAGTCACGTCCCAACGCCGAATCTCGCCATCATTTCGACTGATTGGTTGCGGCGCCGTGACCACGATATGCCGCGCGACCGTCTGCCGCGGAGAAGTTCCAGCTACCACCGCGAATTCCGCGATGGTTGCGCACCGAAGCAGTCACCGGTCCTTGGGGGTCGGTCGAGGCGAGAGTTGGACGTGGGAAGGGAGCAAACCAATCGTGACACCACTCCCAGGTGTTACCATGCATATCGTACAGCCCCCACAAATTGGGCCGTTTCCGGTCCACTGGATGTGTGGTGCCACCTGCGTTGTCCTGATACCAGGCATATTCACCAAGTCTCCGTTCATCCTCCCCAAAACAAAATACGTTTGTCGTCCCGCAGCGACATGCGTATTCCCACTCTGCCTCGCTCGGACCCAGGATGTCGTCGCACGCAAGGGGCAGCACCGCCGGCTCGATGTCGACCAACTCCACCCGCTCCAGGTCCCCACCCCGCTTCAGGCTACGCTTCTGTCTGGCACGCTCGATCAAGATACGCCGCATCGCCCCAGCCGCCGCGGCGAAAAAATGCCGGCGGTTGTCTCATCTCTGAGGTGTTGATTGATCGACCAGCCTCAGGTAGGCGTCGTGCACCAACGCTGTCGCCTGCAGGGTCTGGCCCGGTCTCTCCTGCGACAGTTTCGCCGCGGCCAGCCTTCGAAGTTCATCATACACCAGCGGCAGCAACTGCTAAGCCGCCGCCGTGTCGCCGGATTCGATCTGCGAAAGTATGCCAGTGATGGAGGACATGCCACACTTCTCTGAGCCAGAACGCAAAGACTTGGAGACGATTATACCACCGGATACCAACAGCTGTTTCGTCGTGGTAAACCCTTCGTATGATGACATACAGAATCCGCAGATGGCCGCGGAGACTGAAAGGTAGCGGCCGTGGAGGTTCGCGGACGACTTGCCCCGTGGCGAGATTCGCCACGACGGCGGAGGATCGTGCTACACAGACTTGGTTGCAACTACACCTGGATTATCCTATCATCGCGGGCGGCCAAAGGGGGGCTCGTCTTTCCGGCAAATCCGGCCGGTCGCTCGCTGAGTCAGCCTAGGAGGACGGACATGTCCATCTCGCGCCACAGCCTCGTACAGGAGGGAGTGGTCCTCGTATTGTTTCTGAGTTGGGGGATGGGGGTTTACGCCGAGCAGGCGACCACTTCCTCCTTCGGTATATCGGAACTGTCCGCGGACGAACTCGTGCAGGAAGCGCTCCACCGCGAGATCTATGGACTAGTGGACCAGCGCGATACGCTCTTGGCCAAGGCGCTCGCGCGCGATCCGGACTTTGGGCCCGCACAGTGGCAGATCGGTCGCTTGCGTATCGGCCGCCAATGGTGGGACGTCGAGAAGGCCACTGATCCCGACCGCACCTCACCCCTGCTCACCACCTATGAGAGCAAACGCACTCAGGCGGGCGACGATGTCGCCAGTCACCTGGCGCTGGCCAACTGGTGCCGGAACCATGACCTGCCGTTGCAGGAGCGAGCTCATCTGACGCGGGTCCTCGACCTGGCACCCAACCATCCCTCGGCGCGCGAACGACTGGGATTCCGGCTCGTGGCCGGCATCTGGCTGTCGGCCGAAGAGTTCCGCGAGACGACGCTCAGACGCGAGCGGGAAGCCAAGGCTGCCGCGAAATGGCGGGACGAGCTGATCGATATTCGCCGCGATCTGCACGACGATCTGCCCGCTCGGCAGACGCGCGCTCGCGAACGGCTGCACTTGATTCAGGATGTGGATGCGTTCCCCGTGATGGAATCCGTCTTGTCACTCAGCAGCGAAGAAGGTGCTCTGGCCGTGATCGACGCGGCGTCGCCCCATCCCGGCCCGGAGGCGGTGGCCTCGTTGATCCGCCATGCCGTCTATGCGGTCAGCCCCTTGGTGCGGGAGTGCGCTGCCGAACAGCTCGAACAGCGACCGCGCGAAAGCTACGTGCCTTCGATGTTGAGCGAAATGTTTACGCCCATTGTCTCCCGTTTCGACGTCGCCGTACTGCCCAATGGCCGTTATGCGTATCAACATATCTTCGAACGCGAGGGCCAGGACCAGCGGCAACAGCTCCAGCTGAATACCGAGTATAGGCGACAAAGCCGAATTGGGGGCGATCGCCAGGAAACGCTATGGCGTGCGTTTCTCGATTCCACTACGGGAATTGCCAGTCGCGAGTTCAATGTGGCGCAGCAGAACGAATCGCAACGCGTGCTGAACCAGCGCTGCGCCGAGGCCTTGAACCTGGCCACGCACCAGCAGCTTCCGGCCGACCCGCAGCGATGGTGGCAATGGTGGGACGAGGAGAACGACTTCGCGCAGCAAGGCAGCAAGCAGGTCGTCACGCGGCAACAGATCCAGCAAGTGCGTGTGTCCGATCGGCCGCAATTCGGTTTATCAACCCAGGGTCAAGGCGCGACCCCGAGCGCTGGGCGAGCGGAATGCTTCGTTGCGGGGACCCAGGTTCAAACCAGCCGGGGTCCACGGCCCATCGAACAGATTCGCGTAGGCGATCTAGTCCTCGCGCAAGACGTGGAATCCGGGGAGCTCGCACTCAAGCCGGTGCTCCGTACGACCGTTCGACCCGTCAGCAGAGTATGGCGGGTTACTGTCGGCAAGGAGGTACTCGAGACCAGCGGAGGCCACTTATTCTGGGTCACGGGTCGAGGTTGGGCGCGGTCGCGCGAGCTGCTGTCCGGCATGGAAGTCCGTTGCCTGCGTGGCTCCCTGCCACAGGACACGGAGGAAGTGGAGCGGGCCGCTCTGACCTACAACCTCGATGTCGCCGACTTCCACACTTATTTCGTCGGCGAACAGCTGGTCCTGACCCATGATGTTACACTGCGTCGCCCCACCGCCGCCGTAGTTCCCGGCTGGCATGCTGAGTAATCAAGTCGACGGATGGGGACTCGGAGCGATGAAACGCAGAGGTCGCAGAGGGCCGCAGAGAGTAGGGGAGCGACGGTTGAGTTCACGGTGATCTGTCTGATTCCCCGCCTTGACGTCGCCGTGCTGCCAAACGGTCGATAGGTGTATTACTGCGTGGTCAAGCGCAGAGCCTAGCGTTCGGCTGCCGCGCGCTGGTCGGTTGCTCTCAGCAGGTCGTTACGGCGCAGCTCTCCTTGCTGTCCCTTGCGCGACTGGCCACCGCGGACGAGCATTACGGGCTCGAACCGCATGGGAAATGTCCGCAAGTACGGATATGCGAAATCTCGGTGATCTTGGATTTGGAGATGCAGATGCGGTTCGGACGTGTTTCCCGAGTTCCCGCATCGCGCCAGGAGGTCCCCTGCGCTGACCCGGTCTCCCTTTTGCACTACCACGCTTCCCTGTTGCAGGTGGGCGAGCAAGGCGAACTTCCCTTCCCCCAGGTCCAGGACAAAATGGTTGCCCACGGATAATGTGACGTCGGCCGTACCGATGGGTTGGTCGGGGCGATCGTTCGTCGCGCGCACAACAATGCCCGATGCCGGTGCGTATAGGGGCTGACCGAAACTCACGTACGACCGGAGCGACCGGGGATCTCCGTGCAGCCGGTGTCCCTCGCGCAGCGCCACAAGATCGAGCGCGTATCGTTGGCTCGGAAGGGCATAGTGATGATTGATCAAGCTGCTTCGCCCCCCTTGGAATACCAGCCAGTCGCCCCGAAATGGTGGCTGAAGCGCGATGGGTTGCGACAAGGTGGAGTAGAGATAAACCTGCGCCAACTGAATGTTCAGGTAAGTCAGGGCCGCCACGTGAAGGCCGTTGACGGACAGCGAGAGTCGTTTCGAGGGGAACAGCTGAAGTAGAACGGCCACCAACGCAGGAAACCATCCGAAGATCAACATGGCGGCTTGGTACTCGTCGTCGGTGAGCAGGTACTGGGGAATCGCCATCTTCAGGCAGGCGAGGGCCGCCCCATACGTGGCGCATCGGAGCAGCAACTGCGCCATGTATTTCCCGCACGCGGCACCCCAGGGTCGGCGAATCCATTCGAGAGCCAGCCGTCGGCGCAACAGGAACCAGATGCGGCTGACCAGAGTGCCAATTGCGGCGAGTGGCAGGAAGAACAGAAGCAGCGGGTACGCCAACCCAAGCATGTGTGCGACGATTCCCGCTACGAGCGCACCCGCCACCAACGCGCCAAGCACCCGTCGAACAAACCAGCCCCGCCAAGAAGGTGCTCCGTCTGTCGCAGAGGATCGCTGTACCATAGGGCAGTTCCAGGTCAAAGTTCTGGCTCTGCAGCAGCTCGGGTCGTCCACGTTTCGCGGGTGACGCCCAGTCGGCAGGGAAGTTACGATAGGGTTTCTCGCGTTCAGGTGCGACGGTGACTTCCGGATGGAAAAGCCATGACATCTCTCCCTCAGCAAGAACGGCGCCGGGTGTCGAAAGAGTCGGAACGGCGAGCGCAGTTAGAACAGCTGCAGGAGCTTCTGTCCGCCAACCGTACGGCCGGCGAGGCGCCGTTGACAGTGGAGCAGCTGGCCGCACGTGCCGGACTGCCCGCGGCCGAAATCCTGCGATTGGTGACGGCCCGAGCTCAGGCGACTCGCTTCGTGACGATCGGCAAGCAACCCGAATCCCTGGTCGTGCGAGCCGAGGATCTCGAATGGCTGCTTCAGTCGGATGTGCTGCTGGAACGGTCGGCGTCCGCCGTCCGGCAACTGCGGGAACGGAAAGGCCAGAAGGTACGCAGTGACCTCAAGCGGTTAGTCGCCGATTCGGGTCTGAAAAAGGCGTGGCAGCCCGTGTTTTCGGCGGCCGTGGCGAGGCGTGCCGAGCAGGGAAACCTGCCGGCGGTGGTAGCCTCACTGCTACTGCCTTCGCCGGCGGAACTCGCCGCGACGTTCTCGGCCCTACTGAATGCTCACCCCGAAACTCCGCTGGCGTCGAGGCAGCTCTGCGAACTGGCCGGCTGCGAGCCTACGTCGCCCCTGACGCGGCTCGCATGGAAGCACCCCACCTGGGTTGACCAGGTCGTCGTATGCCACTCAGTGGAGGGCCCCGAGCCGGCGTTTCTCCTCCGCCGACATCTCGGGTCCGCCATCGCCAGGTTGATGACGTGGTCCGTGCAGCGGTTATGTAACCGATCGACGGCCGCGGCCGATCGAGGAAATGGGAAAGCTCGCACGTTCCTGTTTTCCGCCCGGGAGTTAGCTGGGGCGATCATCAAGGCCAAGGCAGATCAAGCCCTGGTGGCGTCGCGGATGGAAGAGTGCGCCGATCGAACTCAGCTGCCGTCCGATCTGGCCTGGTTGTACGACAAAGGCGTCCGCCGATACTTCCGCCGAACCGACATCCGACCGGAGTGTGCCGAGGCAGCGGAGCGTCCCCAAGAGGGAAACGTAGTTGCAACGGCATGTGCGGTTCCCGGGGCGTTGACGACTCCGGCCTCACCGCAGGTTCCCGATCCCGGGCATTTTGCGCGCGACTTCGAGCGGGCCTTCCGCGATATCGATGGTTCCACGGGCGGCAGGAACTTTGTGCGCCTGCATTCGCTGCGCCGGGCGGTGCCGCAGTACTCGCGCGAGGCGTTCGACGCCGGGTTGCGGCAACTGCGGCTGGCGGACGAGTATTCGCTGGAAACCTCGCACGGAGGTGGTGCGCGGCTGACCGACGAAGAGCGGGAGGCGGGAATTCAGGAAGGGAGTTCCTTGTTCGTCTACGTCCTCAAGAAGTAGTCCAGGCCCGACGCCTGGCAGGGCTGAAATGTCATGTCGGTAGCTGTACCGCTCGACCGCTTTGCATCGTCTCTCCTGTCGAGCAATCCCTTTGAGCGGAATCGTATCAGCGATCCGTCCCAGCTGGTGTGGGACGTCGCGGACATTCACGCCGCGGAATTCGCCCGGCTGATCCAGCTTGCGGAACAAGTATCGCACAGCGACGTCGCGCGCGGCGTCCTGCTGTTGGGCAATGCGGGCACTGGCAAGAGCCACTTGCTGGCCCGACTGGGACAATGGGCTGCCCGGCGCGACGCGTGCTACGTCTATCTGCACAACATCCAGGCTCGTCCTGCCGGCATGAGCCGATACCTGCTGAAGTGCTGCATCAGCAAGCTGGCGGAGGACCGTGCCAGCCGACTCCACCAGACGCTGCTCTTTCGCGTGATCCAGGCGGCCGTGGAGCAGGCGGCGGTGGCTGCCCAAGTCGATCGAGTGAACTCGAGCACCTACCCAGCCGTCTGCGCGCGCCTGGCACACCAGTTTGGAGGTGACGCGGGACTGTTCCCTTTAGTCTTTCGCTTGTTCTTTCACGGCGCGAAAGCCGTGCAATCCCACTCTGTCGAGAAGCGGGCCGAGCATGCGCTGCGCGCGGCGCTGGCGCTCCGCTGGCTCCGAGGCGACGTTCTCGATGCCGACGAAGCGAGTCTGCTGGGACAGTCGCTGCGTCCCAGCGACGAGACAGCGGAGTTGCCGGAGGAGCAGGTCGAGCAGGTGTTGGCCGGGGTCGCACGATTGGGCCGCGTCAGTGGTCGCCCGTTTCTGCTGTGCGTCGACCAGGCCGACAACATGCAACACGACCAGCTCGCCGCGCTGGCAAAATCGCTCCACTCGCTGATCGATTCGGCTCAGAACCTCCTGGTAGTGGTCTCCGGCGTGCAGGAAGACAGGTTTCAGCTGATTCGGACGATCGTCATCCACGCCGCCGCCGCCGACCGGCTTGATCACCTGCGTCCGGTCGTATTACACCGCATTAAGCGCCCTGCGGCGCGAGTTCTGGTGCGTGAGCGGCTGCACGGTTGGCTGGCTGGACTCGAACCGCTACCGCCCCCGTGTGAGGCGCATCGCCGGGAGGACGATCTGTTTCCGCTGGGCAGCGTCTGGTTCGACGGCATCGAGGGGAACAGTCTCGAATTGCGTCCCCGCGACGTGCTGACCTGGGCCCACGAGCGCTGGTGCCAGATCCAGCAGCAGGTGCGCGAACAGGGCGCCGGCCGCTGGTTGGAGCAGTGGCCAGGCATGGCCGGCGGGGTCCCGCGAGATGAAGGTTCCGAGGAATCCTTGCTGGCGGCGATCGACCAGAGGATCAACACGAAGCTCGAGGAGACCGTTGCGGCCCGCCATTTGGATCCGGGCACATTACCTGCCGATGCAGGCAATCTGCTGGGACTGTCCCAGCAATTGTTGGAGCAATGCGTCCATCGCGAACGAGGCTACCCGCTGGTCCGGGTCACGGCCAACGCGTCCACGACCGCCGAACTGCTCACTTGCGCGCGTCACGCCGATCACGAAATCAACAGTCACGTAGTTTTTGTGGTAACTGGGAGCAAGACGAGCGCCGCCGCCCAGCTGCGACGATTGCTGAACAGCCCCAATGCCCAGCGGCGGATACTGGTTACCGATCACGATCGGATGCCATTGCAGCTCGGCACACGCGGTGAGCAATACCTGGACGAACTCCGGCAGTTGGGGCCGCAGGTATTTACGGAGATCCCGCTGACGTTTGACCAGTACGCTCGACTGGATGCGTTGATGGCGGTCATCACTCAGGCGCGATCGGGTGACCTCGAGCTGCCGATGGCGGGGGGAACCGTACACCGCATCAGCGAGGACGAGGTTCTGGAGAGCTACCATCGTCAGGACCGCTACCGTCAGCACGGTCTATTGCGCTGGTTCCTGGCAGAACCGAGCGCTCCGTCGCTCGCCGTCGCTGTGGCGTGAGCTACAGTCGCATAGATACGCGCCGGCGTTCGTCGGCGCATCGCGACGGGACAGCACGTCCAGCGGAGCCACTGGCTGGTTTCGCGCGACTCGTCCTCACCTCCTCATTCCGCTCAGCCCGAACGTACGCCCACCCGAGCGACCAGGTTGCATTTGCCGGGTGACGTTGCGTCGGGTAAACCGCTTCACGGCCTTCGATCCCATGCGATATCAGTCGAAAATCCTGATCACGCTGATCGCGGTCGCTCTCGCGACCAACGGCATCGCAGTGCTGCACATGTACCTGCGAAGCAAGCAGTATTTGTTTGAACAGATCCAGTCGACTGTGCTCTCGATCGCCGCGTCCGCGGCGTCGAGTATCGACTCGAACGCGCTCGACCGGTTGCAGCAAGGCGACCCTTCGCCGGAACTCTACCACCGCCTCGAGCAGTCGTTGCGCGAGATTCGCGACGCGAATCGGAGGCCGGATGTGTACGTCAAATTTCTCTACACGGTCCACGGTTCGGCTACTTCGATGGAGCAGAGGTATTTCGGCGTTGATCCGGAAGAGAAACTGGAGGACAAGTCAGGGTTTGGCGACCCGTTTCTGGGCAGCGTCGACCAGGACGGAGTGTTCGATGTCGCCGACATCTTCCAGGCGGCGGCGGTGGACGACCATTTCACCCAGGATCGTTGGGGCGAGTGGATTACCGCCCGAGCGCCGATCCGAGACCAGTCGGGGCGGACGATCGCCTGTCTGGGGGTGGATGTTGCGGCCCGGGACGTGCGTCGCAAGCTGGATGTCCTCTGGTACACCGGCTGTGTCTCGATCGGCTTGTCCGTAGCGTTGGCCGTGGCCGTGTCCTTGTCACTTGCACGGCGTGTGACCCGACCCCTGGAACAGATCCGCACGGCCGTCCAGCGGATCGGTACTGGGGACCTCGACGTCCAGGTATCGGTGGCCACGCGAGACGAGTTCGGAGAAGTGGCGGCGTCGATCAACTCGATGACCAGTGGCCTGCGAGAAAAAGGTGTTTTGCATAAGTTGTTCGCCAAATACGTGTCGGCGGACGTGGCCCAGAAAATCATTTCGACAGAAGGTTCGCAGGAAGCGAAGGGGGTGCGACGGCGCGTGACAGTGCTGTTCTCGGACATCCGCGGATTCACCCAGATGAGCGAGACCATGCCACCGGAGGAGGTACTACGCTATCTGGACGACTACTTCGAATGCATGATTCCGGTGATCCTGCATAACCACGGTACGCTGGACAAATTCCTGGGCGACGGATTGATGGTGCATTTTGGAGCCGTGAATGAAGACCCGCTGCATGAGGAGCATGCGGTGCGAGCCGCGCTGGAAATGCAGGAAGCGCTGCGAGCCTTGAGCATCCGCTGGGAAATGCGGGGGCGCCCGCGTTTTGCCATCGGTATCGGCATCAACAGCGGCATCGCGGTCGTGGGTAACGTGGGGTCGTCGCTGCGGATGGAGTACACCGTGATTGGCGATACGGTGAATGTGGCTTCGCGCCTCGAAGCCCTGACGAAGGAGTTTGGGGTCACGAATGTGATCGGCGAAAGCACCTGGCAGGCCGTGCAGCATCGCTTCGTCACGCGGCAACTGGGCGATCGCGAGATTCGCGGGCGCAAGGGGAAGAGTCGGATCTATACGGTCGATGCCGGGCTCGAACCGGCGCCCGGCGGAGACTTGCGTTATTCCGGACTGATCCATCCGAGCGACATCGTGGGGCTGCCCTTGCAGCCGGTCCGTTGAAGTCTGTGTTCTAGCTCCTCAAGTCCTCAATCCCGGTACTCGGGGAGAGGGCCAGGGGGCCACAGCGAGGGCGACGCAGCTTTCGGACAGAGCCCCGTTGCCGGCGCGGAACTTCTGGACATGCACAGGTTCGATCGCCGTTTGTTGCTTGTGTCAGTTCCGGGTCTGGTGAATAATGCGGCCCGCGTTGCACAACGTCGCGACGCGGCTCGGCGTGCGTTCCCGGCTGCTGCGAGATAGGCTTGGTCGGCGGCACGTGGCGTCGGCGCAACTCCGTCCGCGAATCATCCGCATCGGCGACAGCCTTCCTCGTGGTCTGGTCATGAACGACGCTGCAACGAACTCCGGCTTTCAGCTGTTGGACTATATCGCCATCGTCGGCTACCTGGGCGTAACCTTTTGGATCGCCTACCGCGCCAACAAGCGGCAGACGGATACGGAGGATTTTTTTCTCGGTGGCCGGCGTATGCCCTGGTTCGCGGTGGGCCTGTCGATTATGGCCACGCTGCTGTCGACGAACACGTACCTGGGTGCTCCAGGCGAGATGATCAAGTATGGGCCCGCGTACTTTTTCGGTTACCTTGCGTATCCGTTCGTGTTTCTCGTCGTCGGGTTTCTCTGGGTCCCGTTCTTCATGCGTCTGCACCTGACAAGTGCGTACGAGTATCTCGAACGGCGGTTCGACTATCGGGCACGCATGTTCGCCAACCTGCTATTCCTCGGCCTGAGATTGGGTTGGATGTCGATGGTCGTTTACACCGCATCAATGGCCATGGTCACGATGATGCCCGAGCCGCTGACCAGCGTATCGGAGGCACTGGGCTTCAGCCGTCCGATTTACTTCGTCATCGTCTCGGTGGGACTTGCCGCCACGATCTACGGCAGCGTGGGTGGCATTCGCGCCGTCATCTGGACCGATGTGCTCCAGGCCGTCATGCTCTTTGGCGGCGTGGCCCTGATCATTGGCTATGTCATGCTCGTCGAACGTACCGGGGTTGGCACGTGGTGGCACACGCTGACGACGCATGCCGAGCATCCCCCGCAGGTGGTCTGGTTCACATCCGACATTGCCGAACGGTCCACGGTGGCGTGGGGGTTTATCAGCATTCTGTTCTGGAACGCGTGCACCCATTGTTGCGATCAAGTGGCGTTGCAGCGTTACTTCGCGACGAAATCGCTCTCGGCCGCTCGCCGCAGTTTTATCGTGAACGTCGTCAGCGCCGCGTCCATCGGCATGCTGCTGGCGTTGTCGGGCCTGGCCTTGCGTTACTTCTACATGCAGCACCCGGATCACTTGCCCGAAGGCGTTACGCCGACGAGCGGCGCCGACAAGCTGATGCCGCTGTTCTTTTCCTTCGAACTGCCGATGGGATGCGCCGGGTTGATTCTGGTCAGCTTCCTGTGCGATGCCATGCAGACGCTGGGTTCGGGGGTCAACAGTATCGCGGCGATCATCAATCGCGACATGGCCCAGCACGGAGACGCGCGGCTGGCGAGGGGACTCCGTTCCGCGCAGGTGACGACGCTGGGAGTCGGTATCGCCACGACGTTCCTGGCTGTGGCGGCCGCCAGTTATGCCATGCGTGCCGGCACAACCATTTTCGACATGTTGCCGCGTATGTTTAACATGTTTCTGGGGCCGTTGGCCGTCATGTTCATGGTCGGCATGTTCATGCCGCGTGCCACCGGGCGCATCATCTTTGTGGTGACGGTCATCACGCAGCTGTTCTCGTCGATCTGGTCGTGGTGGGGTGATGTACCAGTGTTGCTGCAATACGTCGGGCTGTCGGGCGCGGCGGACAGTTGGACGTCGCTGCTCGGCGTGGACTCGCTCGGCAATCCCCGTACCCCGTCCGTCATGCTGGCCGTAGCCGCTCCGACGGTATTCGGGCTCGTTCTGGGAGCCGTGATCAGTGCCCTTTTTGGTAATACGCAACACGCCGGCGTCGAATACACGCGGGCTCAGGTCATGCGGCGTCCCGTGGAAAGCTA
>JBFWYF010000027.1:0-19973 GCA_050186685.1 Pirellulaceae bacterium | reverse complement strand
GCACAGACGACCGCGCAGTTGGCTCAAGCGATCGGGGCCCCGGCCGGCTATCTCGCCAAGGTCATGCAATGTTTGAATCGGGCCGGCATCGTCACCTCGCAGCGGGGTCTGCACGGCGGCATGTCGCTGGCTCGTGCACCTGGCGAGATCTCGGTGCTCGAGATCGTCCGGGCTGTCGATGTTGTCCGTCGCATCACGGATTGCCCACTGGGCAAGCTGGCCCACGCGAGCGGTCTCTGCCCGCTTCACCAGCACATGGACAGCGTGCTGGCCGAAGCGGAGCGCGCTTTCGAGCATACGACGATCAGCGGGTTGCTCGAGAACCCGCAGGCTAATCGGTTCTGCCGGTTTCCTTGCCTTGCCGACATCCCGCCCCCGACAATCAGTCCTGCCGCGACGTGAACGTTTGCGCGTCCGCGCGGGGCACTCACCTGCCATCCGACGAGACTTCGCCCTGGAACAAATCGCTCGGCCGCCCGGCCGGCAGCCCCGTTGGAGGAGCCCTCCGAATGTCGACCTTGATGATTACACCGGTTGTAGCGGCGTCGGGCCGCCCGTTCCGCGGATCTTCATCGACGAGCCCCCGGGCTCGTGCTAGGCGCGTGGGGCTCGCGTGCGGTGCCCGGCGGCATGGGTGGAGCCTGGCGGGAGCTTGCTGGGCGGTGTGGCTCGCAGCCGGTCCGGCGTTCGCCGCGGATCCTGCCGCCCCGGCGGCGATCGACTTTTCCCGAGACATACGCCCCGTCCTCGTGGAAAAGTGCATCAATTGTCACAGCGGCGAGGAGCCGGAAGGGGGACTGCGGCTGGGGGAACGGGAGGCCGCACTGGCAGTAGGGGACAGTGGCCGGGTGGCGATCGTGCCGGGGAAGCCTGCCGAAAGCGAAGTGTATCGCCGGATGGTGACGGAGGATCCCGACGAACGGATGCCGCCGGCCGATGAGAAACCGCTGACGTCCGCCGAAATCGAGAAGTTGAAGCAGTGGATCGCGGCAGGAGCCCCGTGGTCCGAACATTGGGCCTTTACACCGCTGAAGCGGCCGAGTGTGCCGCAGCCGGCCCAATCCACTTGGGTTCGCAATGATATCGATCGTTTCGTCCTCGCGCGGCTCGAGGCCGAGAAGATGAGTCCCGCGGCCGAAGCGGATCGTTACACGCTGATCAAGCGGCTGTATTACGATCTGCTCGGCCTCCCGCCGACGATCGAGGAAGTGGACGCGTTTGTGAAGGATGCGAGCGAGGAGGCGTATGCGCGGCTCGTGGATCGCTTGCTGCGCTCGCCTCACTTCGGCGAACGTTGGGGCCGGCACTGGCTCGACTTGGCTCATTTCGCCGACACCGACGGATTCGAGAAGGATCGCGCCCGCCCCGACGCGCACGTCTGGAGGGATTGGGTGATCGATGCCGTCAATGCGGACATGCCGTTCGACCAGTTCACGATCGAACAACTGGCGGGCGACTTGCTGCCCGGTGCCACGGCCCGCCAGCGGCTCGCCACGGGCTTTCTGCGGCAAACGCTGACGAACGAAGAAGGAGGAGTCGATCAAGAGGAATTCCGGATCGCGGCGTGCTTCGATCGGACTGAGACCGTCGGCACCGTCTGGCTCGGACTGACCATCGGCTGCATCCGGTGCCACGAACACAAATACGACCCGATGCCGCACGCAGACTATTACAAACTGTTTGCGTTCTTCAACAACGCCGAAGAGGTAACCAGCCGCGTGCCCGTCGAAGCCACCGAGCTGGAGCAGCTCGAAGCGGAGTTGCGTCCGCTGGAAACCGCGCTGCAGCGCCGTTATGCCGAGCTGGCCGTCTTGTCGCGCGCGTGGGAGACGGAGCAGCATCAGCGCATCATGGCCCAGCGCGAGGGGACGCTGCGCGAGGAGGTGGTGGAGATCAAGGCGGTCGAATCGGCCGTCGATCCCGCCACGATTTTCGAGGTGAAGGGGGACCAGGTTCACGTCGTTTCTTCCGCTGCCGAAGCCAAGTCGGCAGACCCTGGCAACGGCCGGGACACGAATGTCGTCGACGTGCGTTTGCCGGCGACGCGCCTGACGGGTCTGAAGCTGTATGCGCTGCCGGACGATCAGCTGCCGAAGCATGGGCCGGGGCTCTCCACGACCGGAAATTTCGTCTTGTCGCGACTTGAGCTACTTGTGGTGCGCCCCGACGGCACCAGCGAGCCTTTGCCTCTGCACCGCGCCAAAGCTGATTTCACTCAGCCCGGCTTTTCCGCGGAAAGTGTGCTTGCGGCTGACACGGCAGGGGACAAGCCGAGTGGCTGGGCGATCGGCGATCGCACTGGAAAGGAGCACTGGCTGCAGGTCCGACTCCTCGAACCCCTGGTCTTGCCGGAAGGCGGCCAGCTGCGCGTCGTCCTGTCGCAGCAGCATGGCGAACGCCACGTGCTGGGCCGCTTCCGTCTGGCGGCGCTGGTCGGCAACGAGCGCGGGCTGTACCTGCCTGACGAGGCGATCGCCAACGCCCTGGAAATGTATCCGGAAAAGCGTGTGGCCAGCACGCAGCAACAACTGTTCAACTACTACGTCACCGACGTGGCTCGTGACCCGCAGGCTCTGGAATTGCGAGAGCGGATCGAATCGCTCTACCGGCGTCATCGAGCCAGGTTGATGGACGTGCGGACGATCGGCAGTCCGCGGCTGGCGCGAGAAACCCGCATCTTTCATCGCGGCGATTTCCTCTCGCCGACCGACCCAATCCAGCCAGGCGTGCCGGCCGTTCTGGCGTCGTATCGCGCACGAGGCGAACACGGAGATCGGCTCGACCTGGCGCAGTGGCTCGTCGCCCGCGAGAACTTTCTGACTCCCCGCGTCGCGGTGAACCATGTCTGGCAACATCTGTTCGGAGCGGGGATCGTGCGGACGCCGAACGATTTCGGTGCCCGGGGAGAACCACCCACCCATCCCGAGTTGCTCGATTGGCTCGCGTTGCAGTTCCGGGAAGACCTCGCTTGGAGCCGCAAGGAACTGATCCGGCTGATCGTGTCTTCGGCGGCTTACCGGCAGTCCTCGCGATTTCGCCCCGAGCTGGAAGCACGGGATTCCCGCAACCTGCTCCTGTTCCGGCAGAACCGCTTCCGAGTCGAAAGCGAGATCGTACGGGATCTCAACCTGGCCGTGGGGGGGCTGCTGTCAGCCAAGGTGGGAGGCCCGAGCGTCTATCCGCCGATGCCCGAGGATCTCGCCAAACTCAGTTATGCAAATAACTTCACGTGGAAAAACAGCGAAGGCGAGGACAGGTATCGCCGCGGGATGTACACGTTCTTCAAACGCACGATTCCCCATCCAAACCTGATGACGTTTGATTCACCCGATGCGAACGTCGCGTGTGTCGCCCGCACGGTGTCGAATACACCGCTGCAATCGCTGACGCTGCTGAACAACGAGGCCCATGTCGAGGCGGCGCAAGCACTGGCGCGTCGGCTGCTGGCCGCAGTACCGGCGAAGTCCGTTGGCGGCGAGACAGGCCCGGACCAGGATCGGCTGCGAATGACCACGGCGGTGCGGTTGTGCGTCGCTCGTCCCCCGACGGAGGGCGAAGTGCAGACTCTCACACGCGTGCTCGACACGTCACGCACGTACTACGGGCAGCATGAAACCGAAGCCAAACAGTTCGTCGGCCGCGAAGTGCCCCAGGACGTTCCCACCGCCGAGTTGGCGGCGTGGGTCTCGGTGGCGCGCGTGGTACTGAACCTGGACGAATTCCTGACGCGCGAATAAAGGAGCACGAACCCCATGACTCCCGCATCTAGCCGGTCCCTGGCTCGCGCCCGGTCGAGTCCCGCCACCCTGCACGCCGCGGGCTGGCAAGCCACCCGCCGTCACTGGCTCCAGTCCGCCGGTTATGGGCTGGGGCTGGCGGCCCTGCGGCAGTTGCTTGTCGACGACGGTGTTCTCACTGCGGCCGAAAGCACGCCGCCTGCCACCGATCCGCTCGCTCCCCGACCACCCCACTTCGCGCCCCGCGCCAAGTCGTGCATCTTCATTTTTCTCGAGGGAGGCCCGAGTCAGATCGACCTGTGGGATCCGAAACCCAAACTGAACGACCTGCACGGTAAACCGTTGCCCGAGTCGCTGACGAAGCAAGTCCGTTTTGCCTTCATCAAGAAGGAGACGGCCGTCCTGCAGGGGAGCAACCGCAAGTTCACCCGGCAAGGCCAGAGCGGTATGGAATTCAGCGACCTGACGCCCCACCTGGCTCAGTGCGCCGACGACATGCTCATGGTCCGATCGATGCATACCGACCAGTTCAATCACCATCCCGCGCAACTAACCTTGTTCTGCGGCCGCTCGTTCTTCGGACTGCCCACGGCCGGCGCCTGGCTCGCTTGGGGACTCGGCAGTGAATCACGCAATTTGCCGGGATACGTCGTCCTGTCCGCCGGACGCGGCACCAGTGGCGGCGCATCGCTGTGGCAAAGCGGCTTCCTGCCGTCCGTCTACGCCGGCGTGCTGTTCCGCAACCAGGGTGAGCCGGTGCTGAATTTGTCCAACCCCGCCGGCCTGCCCCCCGAACTGCAACGCGCCGGATTGGACGCCCTGCGCGAACTGAATGGCGCACGGTACCAGGAGATGCAGGACCCCGAGATCACCAGCCGGATCGCCAGCTACGAATTGGCGTTCCGCATGCAAACGGCCGCACCCGAATTGATTGATCTCAGCCAGGAGACCCAAGCGACGCTGGACGCCTACGGCGTCGGTCGGCCCGATCCGTCGAGCAAAGGTGCGCAGCGCGGCGGCGGACCCGGTCAGTATGACGCCTTCGCGCGAAATTGCTTGCTCGCGCGCCGGCTTGTCGAACGCGGAGTGCGGTTCGTCCAACTCAATCATGCGTCCTGGGACCACCACTCGAACCTCGATAATGAGCTGGCGGTGAATTGCGGCATGGCCGATCAACCGGTCGCCGCCCTGATCCAGGATCTCGCTCAGCGCGGATTGCTGGACTCCACGTTAATCGTCTGGGCAGGCGAATTCGGACGCACGCCCCTGGGCGAAAACCGCCAGGGTTACGCGGCCGTCACCGGCCGCGATCACCATCCTTACGCCTTTTCTCTCTGGATGGCAGGCGGTGGGGTCAAGGGAGGGCTGACCTACGGGGCCACCGACGAGATCGGCTGGTCCATTACCCGCGACCCGGTCCACATCAACGACTGGCACGCCACGATGCTGCACCTGTTCGGGCTGAACCACTTGAAGCTGACGCACCGTTTCAATGGGCTGGATGCTCGGCTCACGGGGGTGGGCGGCAAAGTGATTCCGGAGTGGTTAGGCTCGACCTGACCAGCGGACCTCCTCGAAGTCTCGCGAAAAGAGCCTCGCTCGCGGGCAGGCGGCTCGCGTTCCCTTTCCCGCTTGACACGTCTCGTCGTTCAAACTACTGTTTCAATTAAACGTTTGTTTGAAACGGTTGTTTTGATGCGGGAGCAGGGACGATGGTGGACGACACGCGAGACCGGCTGCTCGACGCCGCGGGCCGGATTTTCGCGGCCAAAGGTGTGGAGCAGGCGACGATCCGGGAGATCTGTGGCGTGGCGGGAGCGAACGTAGCCGCCGTCAACTATCACTTCGGCGACAAGATGGGCCTGTACAAGGAAGCGGTCAAGCAGGCCCATTGTCATCACGGTGAGCAGCCTCAGTTTCCCTGGACGGACGAGACGCCCGCGGCGCAGAAGCTGGAAGACTTCATCCGGCAGCTGATGACGATGATGCTGGACCGCGAGCAGCCGTCGTGGCACCTCGAGTTGATGATGCGGGAGATGGCTCGACCGTCGGACGCCTGTGTGGAGCTGGTGAGGGGTTTTATTGGTCCGATGTTCGAGCTGTTGATGGCAATCGTCGAGCCGTTGTTGCCTGCGGATGCGACGGAGAGCGACCGGCAGCTGTATGCCTTTAGCATTGTTGCGCAGTGTCTGCTGTACCGGTATCACCGGCCGGTGGGCCGGTTGCTGGTGGGGGAGCAGCGGTATCAGGAGCTGTTCGACGTGGAGAGGCTGACGCGTCACATCACGGCCTTCAGTCTCGGGGGACTGCATGCCGGGCGCACCGATCGAGCGGAGACGCGGTCATGATGTGGCTGGCTTGGAAGATGCTGACGGGCGACCGCACGAAGTACGCCGCGATCGTGTTTGGTGTGGCGTTCGGATCGCTGCTGATAGCGCAACAATCGGCGATTTTTGTGGGGCTGATGCGCCGGACATCGAGCCAGATCCTGGACGTCACGGAAGCCGACCTGTGGGTCATGGACGAGCGGCAGCAGAACGTCGACGAGATCCGGCCGATGCCAGACAACCGGTTGTATCAGGTGCGGGGGGTGGAAGGGGTGCAGTGGGCGGTGCGGTTCTACAAGGGGCTCGTCCGAGTCCGCACGCCGGCAGGTAATTTCCGCCAGGCGATCCTGATGGGCATCGATGACTCTTCGCTGGTTGGGGCGCCGCGGCGCATGGTATTGGGGAAGGCTGTCGATCTGCGGAGGCCGGATGGAATCGTGATCGACGCCAGCGGGTACCGGCTGCTGTTTCCCGGCAAACCTCTGCAGCTGGGCGAGGCGCTGGACATGAACGACCGGCGAGCGGTGGTGGTGGGCATCTGTGAGGTCACGCCTCCCTTCCAGACGTTTCCCGTGATTTATACACGCTATAGTCAGGCGACCCGCTTCATTCCGCGAGAACGCAACACGTTGTCCTTCATTCTGGTGAAAGGCCGGCCGCAGCTGGCAGCGGGGGAGCTCGCCGAACGCGTGCAGCGCCAGACGGGCCTGCGGGCGATGACGTGGAACGACTTCTTCTGGTTCAACATCAGCTACTACCTGGAGAACACGGGTATCCCGGTTAACTTCGGGATCACGGTGGCGCTGGGCTTCATTGTGGGAGCGGCGATTGCCGGGCAGACGTTTTACCTGTTCACGCTCGAAAACCTGAAGCAGTTCGGCAGCTTAAAAGCGATGGGGGTCGACAACCTGCACCTGGTGGGCATGATCGTTCTGCAAGCGCTGCTGGTGGGCATCCTGGGTTTCGGGATTGGCATTGGTCTGGCGGCGACGTTCTTTGAGGTGACGGAGCGTACGGGGCAGGCCGACTTGCGGGGGATGTTTCTGCCGTGGCAAGTCGTGGCGCTGACGGGCGGCGCCGTGGGGATCATTGTGCTGCTGGCGAGCGTGCTGAGCTTGCGGCGCGTGCTCGTGCTGGAACCGGCGATGGTGTTCAAATGAGCGGTGCGATTCAGGACGCGGGGCTGGCCGTTCAGTGCCGGGGCGTCACGAAGGATTATGGGTTCGGCGATATGCGGGTCCGGGCGCTGCGTGGAGTCGATCTCGACATTCACTTTGGTGAAATGACATTGCTGGTCGGACCGAGCGGGTGTGGCAAGACGACACTGATCTCAATCATGGCCGGGCTGCTCGACCCGACGGAGGGCGAGGTCCAGTTGCTGGGCCAATCGCGCACCCGGTTGCGAGGGCGGCGGCTGGTCCAGTTTCGCGCGGAAAACGTTGGTTTCGTGTTCCAGCAATACAACCTGTTGCCGGCGCTGACGGCGGCCGAGAACGTGGCGGTGCCGCTCCTTATCCGGGGTGTCCCGCGGCGAGCTGCGATTGACCAGGCCAGCGGGTTGCTGGACTCCGTGGGATTGGGGGACCGCACGCGATCCCTGCCGGCCCAGCTGTCGGGTGGGCAGCAGCAGCGAGTGGCCATCGCGAGAGCGCTGATCAACGAACCGCGGCTGATGGTGTGCGATGAACCGACGGCGGCATTGGACGGTCAGTCCGGGCGACGCGTCATGGAGTTGCTGCACGAGGTCACCGTGCGACCGGGGCGGGCCGTGATCGTGGTCACCCACGACAGCCGCGTGTTCGAGTTCGGCGAGCGAATGGTCACGATGAATGACGGTGGGGTGGAACGCGTCGAATCCCGGCGCCAGCCTGTATTGAGGTGAAATGATGTCACGAACGTGGATATTGCCTTTGCTCTCGTGCGGCATGATCCTGTTTGCCGCACAGCACATCATGTCGCGCCAGCTGCCGATCAAGCAGCAGGCTCCTCCGCTGCCTACGTCGGACGCCCGTTTCTCGGAGTGTGTGGCCGGTTCGGGGATCGTGGAAGCGGAGGCCGAGAACGTCCGTATTGGCACGCACCTGCCCGGCATTGTCGCGCAGGTGCGGGTGCAGGCCGGGGATCGGGTTCATCCGGGAGACCCGTTGTTCGTGCTCGACACGCGCCAGATCGATGCGGAAATCCGAGTCAAGCGCGCCGAGCTGGCGGTCGCCCAGGCGGAACTGGCTCGACTCGACCAGTTGCCGCGTCCCGAGGACCTGCCGCCGATGGTGGCGCAGCGGCAGGAAGCGGAGGCCAGGGTGGCGGAGATGCGGGACGCCTACGAGCGTCAGCAGCAGCTCGCAACTCGCAATGCCACGTCGACGGAGCAGCTGGTGACGAGCCGCGAGCGATACCAGGCCGCTCGGGCTCAGCTGGATAGGATGCAGGCCGAAGAGCAGCGGCTGCGCGCCGGGGCGTGGGAGGCCGACAAGGCCGTCAGCCGCGCCACCATCGCCCGCGTGGAAGGCGAATTGGACAAGTTGCAGACGGAGCGGGAGCGGCACACGGTCAACGTCCCGCTGGTCGACAAGGAAGGACGCTCGGTGCAGGGCTGGCAGGTGCTGCAGGCCAATGTGCGGCCAGGCGAAGCCGTGACGGTCGCGTCCGACGTCGCCGTGATTACGCTGGGAGCCGTCGACCGTAAGCATGTCCGCGTCGACGTCGACGAGCACGACATTCCACGGTTTGTGCCGGGGGCGCGGGCCACCGGCGCAGTGCGTGGTCTGACGGGGGTGGACTACCCGCTCACCTTCGTGCGTGTCGAACCATACGTGATCCCGAAACGATCGCTGACAGGTGACAACACCGAGCGAGTGGACACACGTGTCCTGCAAGTCATCTTCCGCATCGACGAAACGGATCGACCGCCAGTATTCGTCGGTCAGCAGATGGATGTCTTCATCGACAGTACCGAGTGAACCGCCGAGAGTGGCCCGCTCGGCCCGAGCGGTTCTCCTCGGACCCCCTACCTCCACCGATCACTTGCGATTCAGCAACGCCGCGTCATAATCCCATCGCGGCAGGCAGTTTCGATCAGCAACTCCAGAGGTGGCGCGATGATTGTCGATCGGTTGGCGAATTTAGAACTGTACCGGGGGCTCCAGCCCCGTTGGATCAAGGCGCTGGAGTTCCTCCGCGATTCGGACTTGGCAACCTTGCCCTTGGGCCGGCACGACCTGGACGGCGACCAGCTGTTTGCCCTGGTGCAGGAGTATACGACGCGCGACGAGTCGCAGTGCCGGTGGGAAGCACACGAACGCTACTGCGATGTTCAGTACCTGGTGACAGGCGAAGAGCGGATCGGTGTGGCCAATATTGACGATTTGCGTGTGACCGAACCTTACGACGCTGCCAAGGATGTGGCGTTTTTCGAGGGAGACGGGGATGCGATCACCCTGCGTGCCGGCACGTTCGCGATCTTCGCTCCGCAGGATGTGCACAAGCCGTGCGTGCACCGCGGTTCGCCCGCGGCCGTCCGCAAAGTCGTCATCAAGTCGGCGGTCTGAACGGACGCATGGGAGGCCCGCCCGTCGTTACCGTGGTGTGGAGGACGGGTGTGGCTGCCAGTCGCGGATCTGGCCGATGACACGGACGCGATCGGCTGCGCCCAACCGCTCGTAAACCTGCCGCGTCCATTGGTACTCGGCGGGAATCCGTCCCACGAACGTGATCGGGCGCGGAAACATCAGCGCCAGATTGTGGGGCAGATCCCCGATGCGCAGCACGCCGAGCATCTCGGGCGTCTGAGGGTCTTCGTGGGAGATAGGCGGATTGGCCAGTACCACCTCGGAGACCTGGGGATCCAGCAGGGCCGCATAGATGGCGAGGGGAGCGGTATATCCGTCGCCGTAGAGCACGACGGGCTGGGCAACTTCCTCGGAACGCAGGAGGTTGATCGCGGCCAGCAGATCGCTGACCTGGCGCTCGGGCAGAGTCTGGCCGAGCAGGGGATAGACGCGCCGCGCTGTCCACAGGTAGCCGGGGCCCATCGAGGTCGCGCCCGTATTGCGAACTTCGACGGCGGCGGTGGCGAATGGGTCCGGCACGCGCGGCCGCGATGCGCCGCCCCCGGCAAAGGTACTGCGCGCGTCAGGCTGCACGGCACACACGAACGTGGTGGTCTGGTGAGGCGCGGATACCGGCCGGGCGGTTTTGATCCCGAGTGTCATCCCGTCCGCGGTGTCGAAGGCGTAGGTTCCGAACACCGTCGCATCGGCTCGGCCATCGGCTCGGAAGTCCTTGCGGCGGGGAACGAATGCGGGCTGGATGTTCCGGAATGTGAGGCCGCGCAGCCGGGCGATGGCCGCCTGCTGATGGCTGCGCCAGGTCGCTTCGTCGGTGATGGCCGGCGGTGTACCGCGCGCGACCAGCAGCGTATCGATCCGCCGCATCTGGTCGTCCCGGGGAAGCTTGCCGCCAAATACGAGCAGGTTTTCCTCTGGCTCAACGTAGTCCGTCACATCGTCCGTGACCGGCGTCGGATCGTGTTTCAGGTGCGTATTGAACCACGTGAAGATCGCTCGACGAAGCTTCGGCGTATACCCGTGCGGCGACAGGTCTTCGACCAGCTCGAATTGGTCGGCCCGATCGATGGCTGCGTACTGGTGGCGGATGCGATGGGCCACGTCGCGAAAGCCGTAGGGACGCCACAGCACGTCTTCGGTACCTGACGCCATCAGGAATGCCCGCGGGGCAATTAACGCCCCGATGTCCGGCCAGCACCAGCGGTAGTAGTTGATCCAGAAGGCGCAGTCGCAGTGCCCATCGGTGGCGCGATCGAATGCCACATGTTCGATACTGCCCGACTGGCACACCGGCACGACGACCTTGACGCGTTCGTCGGCGGCCCCCAGGCACCAGGAGATCACGCCACCGCCGCTCAGGCCGGTGACTCCCATACGGTCAGGGTCGACATCGGGCCGGGACTCCAGGTAGTCCAGCGCCCGCATGGCATTCCACACCTCCGTTCCAGCCGGTGTATAGCCGCGACTGGGCCAATCCCATCGGCCTTCGCGATGCGTGCCATGGTGCAGCCCTTGGGATTCACCCAGCTGGATCGGGTCCAGGACCAGGGCGACGTAGCCATGCTGCCCGAACCAGCGCGGGTGCGACTGGTAAGTCGGGCTGACCTTGCCCTTGGTATGCCCGCACAGGTAGAGAACCGCGGGCAGACGTTCCTTGATGGTCGCGGGGCGATACAGGTTTCCGACCACGTAGGCCCCGGGTACGCACTGGAAGTGCACTTTCTCGACGACATAATCTCCGCGTTCCAGAGTCCCGGTCACGGTGGCGGCCAGGGGAGTTCGCCGGGGCAGGGGGGACAGGCCCAGCATTTCCCGCCACTGCTCGCGCCGCTGATCGGCGCTGGCCGCCAACTCCTGCGGAGGCCGGGGAACGGCCAAGGAACCGCTTGAAATCTGCCGAGCTTCATCGCGTACGGAATCGTAAACCGTGCCCCAGTCGCCGTACGCGTTCGGCACGAGCCAGCAGATGCCGCACAGCACGCTGAGCCAGAAGGCCTGTCGCAGGATCGTCATCGTTGTCCTCTCACGGTATGGCGAATGGCTGGGCGCTGCCCGAAAACCCCGTCGCAGACCGGCCAGCGGTTCCCCAAGTCCCCTCTCCCGGTACTCCGGAAGGGGTCCAGGGTGAGCCGAGTGCCGCACGAGTTCTCAAGTTTGGCTCGAAGTATAGCACGCTGTCGGGGCCAAGTCGCTCCTTGCCGTCCGTTGCGACCGGAATCGGTCGCCGGTAAGATTCGACGGATGAACGCTGGAATCTTCGTTGTCTTCGAGGGTATTGATGGCGCGGGCAAAACCACCCAGATTCAGCGACTGGCTGGGGCCCTGCGCCAGCTGGGCGAAGACCTCGTATGTTCGCGTGAACCCACCGGCGGATATTGGGGCAGGCGGTTGCGCGATTCGGCGACCTCCGGTCGCATGCCCCTGGATCAGGAGCTGGCGGCGTTCATCGCCGACCGAAAAGAACATTTACAAGATGTTATTCAGCCGGCGGTAGCTCGCGGCGCAATGGTGATCGTCGACCGGTACTTCTATTCGACGATCGCCTACCAGGGGGCGCGCGGGGGAGATGTGGCTGCTATCACGCGCGAAATGGAGTCATTCGCCCCGATTCCGGATATCGTGCTCCTGATCGACATCGACCCGGAACTCGCGACCCGACGCATTGCCGACAGCCGCGGCGAGATGCCGAACCAGTTCGAGCGGGCCGACTATCTGGCTCAAGTGCGCCGCATCTTTCATGAACTGGCTCGGCGCCCCGAAGTCCGTTTGATCAATGGGCAGCAGTCGGCGGATGCGGTATTCTCGGATGTCTGCCGGGCGCTCATACAAGGGCCGCTGGCTGAAAAACGGGCCCACAGGCGATACGATGCGGCCGCCCTGCAGCAAGCATCGACCGCGTCGTGAGACCTCCGCAGCCTGTTGCTGGAACCAGCACGCGGGAACTTGGCTGTCGCGCCTCTCGAACTTCGGCCCCAGGGGAAAACGCATGACCGCTTCCGAGATTCTCAAGGAACTGGAGGCACTGGGCAGTGCCAGCTACCGCCGGACGCTGGCCAACCATGGCGTGCCTGATCCGTGTTTTGGCGTCAAGATCAGCGATCTCAAGAAGATCCAGAAACGAGTCAAGAAGGATTACGAGCTCGCGCTGGCTCTCTATGACTCGGGCGTGTACGACGCCATGTACCTGGCCGGGCTGATTGCGGATGACGAGCGGATGACGAAGAAGGACTTACGCAAGTGGGCGAAGAAGGCGTGCCGCCCGCTGGCTGGCTATACGGTCCCTTCCGTGGCGGCGGGCAGTCCGCATGCGGTGGAACTGGCGCGGGAATGGATCGCGTCGGACACCGAGCTCATCACGGTCGCCGGGTGGGCCACGTTCAGCTGCCTGGTGTCGGTCCGCCCGGACGATGAACTCGACCTGGCCGAACTGCGTAAACTGCTGCGGCACGTGCGCAAGTCCATTCATCAGGCACCGAACTACGTGCGTTACGAGATGAACGGTTTCGTGATCTCGGTGGGCAGCTACGTCACTTCCTTGACCGAACTGACGAAGGAGGTCGGCGACGCGATCGGGCGGGTCTCCGTCGATATGGGCAATACGGCCTGCCAGGTGCCGTTCGCACCCGACTATATCCGCAAAGTCGAACAGCACGGATCCTTGGGGAAGAAACGCAAGTCGGCCAAGTGCTGACACGAGCATCAACGCCCTTGCTTCCGCGCTGAAGAACACCGGCTGAGGGGCTCTCACGGCGCCGGATGATCGGGAAGTGGCGAACGATCCACCAGCGCCAGGGCCCGATCGATCAGAATCTCGCCGGTCATTTCGCCGAGCGACACGCGGCTGACATAGTCGTATCGCGGAAAGCTGCCGTAATCGACTTTGGTCAGGATATAGCCGAAGGCATCGTTTGTCAGTCCAAACAACAGATTGCGTTCGCCCCGCATCTTGCGTTTGAGATAGAAGCCGATATTCGGCAGGGCTTCGCCAGGAATGGTCAGGATTTGGGCCGTGCCGAGGTTCACCACGTTGACTCGCGTTACGATAGTGCGGTCCTGGCCGTGGGGATAACGAAGGGGCGAATGAACCACGACATTCCACAGGTCATCGGAATCGACAGGGAACCGAACGTCGACGGAGCCACAGTACAGGGACGGAGCTTGTTGGACGGGGGCCCCGCGGATGATGCGCAGCGCCTCGTCTCCAAGCAGCCATCCAATGCGCTCACATTCCTGCCACGAGCGGATATCGTGCCAGCGGGCGTGTTGCGGATCCGCGGGCCGCTCGAGGTCGCGGTTGTCGGCCGTGATCATGCCGCCCTGGGCGCCGTTGAAGTACATGGCCCGGCCGCCCCCCTGGGATTCAATTCGCTCATACAGCGGGCCGATCAGGTCGGGGCTGAGGATACCCGCATCGCTGCCGAGCACCTCGGGGTGCACCGCGTAGTTGACAAGCGTAAGCAGCGGCGGACCTTCCGGTCGGAACGCCTGGATAACGCTGAGCCGGCGGTCGTATAACTCGGGTGCATAGTAGTTGTAGGCAATTTTCCCCTGCGCCTCGCCCGTCGCGATCCGCAGATGGGCCGGTTCCATGCGGGTCAGCGCTTCCTGTAGCGCCTCGGCCGCGAGCTGGCATACCCGCTCCATGTACTCGAGGCTCCCCGTATGACCACCTTTTCCATCGGGGAAGGCATAACAGCACGGAGCGCTATGGGTGTGCGTGGCGCCGACTAGGATGTTCCGCGCGGGAATCTCGGGTACCCGGGCTCGGATGCGGTCGGCCAGCACCGACGGAAAGCCCAGTACATCGAGTTGGACGAAGGCGACCTGAGTACGTCCGACGATGAAGACCGCCGCGCGTGCGGTGAGGTCGCCGCGCTTTTCACGCACCGGCGCGGAAGGGCCCATGCCTCCGGAAACGGGCAGCAGCGGATCGGGCGTAATCACCCGCATTCCGGTCCCGACGAGCAGCTCTTCGGCAGCCAGGCTCGATGAAATCAGGGCCGTCGCCAGGATGCTCAATGCGCACCACCGGGAATACCGCATGAAAGTTCTCCTGCGAAGAATTACGCCGCGGGAAGTTCGATCAGCGCCCAATCTATAGCGATGCTCCAGGGGAGACACAAGCTGTCCGGAGTGCTGCAAGGAGGACCACGGCACTCATGGGCCGGCCGCTGAGGATGGCCCCAGAATTTGCGGGGGACGGGCCATCTGGCATAATCGGACCGATGAACGCACAGGAATTGGCCGCCGGAATCCGGACCGTCAAGCAGGTTGCCGACTACTTCGCGGAGCTGAAGGTGCAAGCCGCCGCGCTGGTCGAGCGCATCGGGGCTCAGCAACGCGGCTACTTCTTGCCGGAGGAGGAGGAAGATACGCAGGCGCTGCTCGTTTCCTATTGGAAAATGCGCAGCGCCCTGTTCGATGTGGTGTGCACGATGCGGCGCGAGGGGGGTGATCTGCTGCAGCCCGACCCGGGCTGCTTCGTTGTGGCCTTCTCGGCCGCCTCGCTGCTGGTGGATGCCGCGCGTTTCTTGCGGGAGATCGCCGACGCGAAACCCGTCGTGCGGGACAAGCTGAACGAGCCGGCACCGCCGTTCGGCATTCCCGCAGGAGTCTACGATGCGGTCCAGCGATCGCTGCTCAGCGCGCGCCATGGTTGGCACTTGCTGCACGCTCGCCAGTATTACCAGACACATCGCGACGCATTGCGCGAGGTAGCGGCGGCTCACGATGCCGAAGAACTGACCGGATGGATCGAGCAGTACGATCGCCGGCTGGATGTGACGGTCACCCAGTTCACGCGCGCGAAGCTGCGAACGCGAGCCAATCAGATTGCGCGGCATGCCGCGGAGTCGTTACTCGGTCGGGCACTGTATGGTTTGCAGAAACTGGCCGGACTGCTCGCCTCGGACCGCTATGTACGACCCGGGCATGTCCCGTCGCTGCCGGCGGGCGTCCGCGCCGAAGTGTTGCGTCTCCTGCAGCCGGGAGACGTGCTGGTCGTTCGCAAAGAGTACGCGCTGACGAACTATTTCCTGCCCGGCTTCTGGCCGCACGCGGCGCTGTTTCTGGGGACTCGCGAGCAGCTGATCGCCATGGACATCGCCGAACAGTTGCACGTGCGGCCGCGCTGGGATCGGCTGATGGGCCTGGCTCAATCCGAAGCGGGCGTTGTTCTGGAGTCCATGAAAGATGGCGTTCACTTCCGGCCGCTGCGTTCGCCTTTTGGAGTCGATTCGATCGTCGTACTTCGCCCGCGGTTGTCGGCCGAGCTGGTGGCCCGCGGCATTGCTCGGGGATTGGCGCACGAGGGAAAGCCGTACGACTTTGACTTTGACTTCCGCCGCGCGGATCGACTGGTGTGTACGGAGGTCGTTTATCGAGCTCTGGAGGGGATAGGGCCGATGCAGCTGCCCCTCACTCGCCGTGTCGGGCGACTGAATCTATCCGGCGGCGATCTCCTGCGGCTGACTCTGGAGGGAAAACAATTCTCCGCCGTCGCGGCGTACGCTCCCCAGCTTACGCCCTCGGTGCTGCACGATCGGGACTGCCTCCCCCTGATCGCAACGGCCGAACGGCAGGATCCCGCGCTCGCCAGCGACTCGCCTTCCGCAGGGCGCTGCTGACGGCGGCTCGGACGGATCGGGCAGGGACCGCCGGTGTTCCTTCGGCCTCGGCTGATTATGCTGGGAGGCAATCGGAAGGGCCCGAACGGCCCGGACCTCCGGCGCGCGACGCGGTCAAGCCGCGTTTGTCTCGCCCACCCGGCCACCATCATCCGCGACAGGAGCCATCGCTTATGAAGAGTTCGCACGTCACGCAGTTGGGAATGTTCCTTTTCGTCCTTCAGGCGTGCGCCGTCGGCGGGCTGGGGGGACAAGAGTGGAAGAGTGGCGTCGAGTGGAAAGAGCCGCCCATCGTGCATCCGGGCAAGACGGACAACCTGCCTCCGTCCGACGCCGTCGTGCTGTTCAACGGCGAAGACCTGTCGCAGTGGGAGGGGGGCGATAAGTGGCTGGTGAAAGACGGTGTCGCCATTCCACAAGGCGGCGAGATTCGGACGAAACAGGCCTTCGGCGACGTGCAGCTGCACCTCGAATGGGCCGCTCCGCTGGAGATCGAAGGAGAAGGTCAGGGCCGCGGGAACAGTGGCGTATTCCTGATGGGCCTGTACGAAGTACAAGTCCTCGATTCGTACAACAATACGACTTACTTCGATGGACAGGCCGGAGCTATCTACAAGCAGACGCCGCCCATGGTCAATGCAATGCGCCGGCCCGGCGAGTGGAATACCTATGACATCCTGTTCACAGCGCCCCGCTTCCGCGTCAACGGGATGCTGAGCCAGCCGGCGTACATCACGGTGATCCATAACGGGATCGTGGTGCTGAACCATTTCGAGCTGCTCGGTAGCACCGGGTTTACGGAAGCGCCCCGCTACGTACCACATGCCGAGAAAGCTCCCATCGCCCTCCAGTTTCACAATGATCCGGTGCAGTTCCGCAATATCTGGGTGCGCGAGCTGACACCGCCCGTCGGGTATCGCGCGGGCCCCCCCTACAACCTGGAACGCTCCAAAGCCGCCACCGGCAAGAATCGCCGCAAGAAGAAGGAAGACCGTCCCGCGGAATCGCCGCCCGCCGAAGCCGCGCCGGCGAAACCGGCCGTGCCCGCTGAGCCTGCCCCGAAAGCCAAGCCCGACTCCCCCAAGGTCTGACGTCGAAAGTAGTCCGCTGGGCCCGAGCGGTGCGACAGAGACCGCCGGGCCGGCTGCGCCGGCGAAGCCCGGCGCGCCACTCTAGGCGTCCTCGTCGCTCGTACTGCCGGGCCGCACTTTCGCCAGCACGCGGTTCAACACGTCGTACTCTTCCATCGTGTCCCGGCAGTTCCGCACTTCCTCGAAGAATGCGTTCTGCAACTCCGGGGTGCCGAAGAACTGATTGCCCTGTTGCACTGCCAAGCCGGCAGTCACCAGTCGGTCGATCGACTCCCGAATCTCCTGGGCACTCGGTGGACGCCGATGATGAGCTTGCTCGAAGACGGAGATCGCCTCGAGGTCGGCACCTTTGCGGGAACCAACGATCCGAAGCAAGATGCTCCGATCGATCCGGTTGAGTTCTGGAGACTGGATCATGGCACGAACCTCCTCGATCTCAGAATCAGGCCCGTTCCGTCAACGAAAACTGCACCTCATTCTAGACGTTGTCCCGGCGCCTGGATACGGCCCCCGCCGTAGCCCCTTTCGCCAGAATGATAGGGGCTACCGAGACGAACGGGGCTACCAGGGACTTACCGCATAAATGACGAACTGCACGGCAATTGCGACAAATGCCCAGATGCGCAGATCTTCCGTCCAGGGACTGTCGGGTTGCTGCCGGCCCGCCGAACGCGGCAGCCGGATCACCCAATAGGCTACGACGGCCAGGGACGCGAGAAACAGCACCCGGACAGCCGGCAGCGGGACCGCGCTAAGCATTTCGCGTATGAACTGACCCAGCCCGTGCAGGGGCGTCATGACGTCGCCTCCCGCCGATGATAGAGCAACGGTTCGATGCGGTCCTGGGACGGGGCCGCCGAGAACAGGCTGACCACGACCAGCGTTGCCGTCGCGACGAGGAACGACCACACGGAGTAGTACAGGAAAGGGTCAGGAATTTGAAACAGCGGCTGCCAACCCAGCGGGACACGAACCGACTCCAAATTGAGCAAGAACAGTCCCACGGAGGTTACTAACCCGGCTAGAAATCCGCATAGCGCGCCTGGCGTGTTGGCGCGACGCCAGAAGACGCCGAAGAGCAGCAGCGCCAGGGCCGGTCCTTGGAAGAAGGACATCAGCGTCTGGAAGATACTGTAAATGCCGGCGGTTAAGGTCGCGGTCCACAACGCAAAACCGACCCCCCAGACACTGAGCACCACCGTCACTGCTCGCCCCATCGTGGCGGACGTAGTCGCCGAACCTCGGACGCGTTGGTACACATCGTACGTGAAAATGGTGGCTGCCGCATTGAGGTACGAATCCACAGACGACATCAATGCCGCCAGGAAGGCTGCGACAAACAACCCCTTCATACCCATGGGCAGAAGACGACCGGCGAGCGTGGGAAAAGCCTGGTCGCCATTCGCCAAGTCCGGGTACAGGGCAAAGGCAATGATCCCGGGCACGGCAATGATGAGCGGGATGATGTTCTTGAGCAGCGCTCCGGCGACATAGGCTGCCTTGGCCTGGTAGTCGGACTTGGCGCCGAATGCCCGCTGGATAATCGCCTGATTCCCGAACCAATAGGCCGGCGACAGTACAAAGGCCAGTCCGAAATAGATGGCGGGCCAGGGGAACGGGTTAGCGGCATCCGCTGGCAGGATCAGCGCCGTGCGCGATACGGGCGTCGGCGGGTCCTCGGCGGTCTCCTCTTGCTGAGCGAGCTGGACCTCGCGTCCGCGCTCCATCACCCGCTGGTACAGAGGCCCCACTCCGCCCACCTCGACCAGACCCGCCGCCAGGACAGCCAGGCAGCCTACGATCATGACAACGCACTGGATGACATCCGTATAGACAACGGCCGCCAGTCCTCCCGATGTCGTGTACGCGCCCGTAAGCAGCGCGATGGCGAGGATGCAGATCAAGAGCTCCTGGCCGGCGAGCGAGACACCCGCCCACACTACGCCGGTCAGGTCGAATTCCAACAGCACCAGCATCATCCGTCCGGAGGCCAGTAGCATGACTCCCAGATTGCAGGCCATGAAGGCCAGCCAGCAACCAGCCAGCATCAGCCGGAGCGACACGTGATATCGCCGCTCGAAGTATTCCGGAATTGTCGCGATGCCAATTCGCCAGAAGTGCGGCGCGAACACGAACGCCCCGATAATCATGGCAGGCACGCAGCCAATCCACTCAAAGTTGGCGACCGCTAGTCCGTGCGTGTACGCGGCCCCGCCAACCCCGACAACGTCGGTCCCGCCGATGTCGGTTGCCACCAGCGACAGCCCGATCGCCCACCACGGGAGCGAACGGCCAGCGAGAAAGTAATCGGTCCCCGACTGGATCCTCCGGCCAATGTGCAGTCCGATGCCGATTGTCGCGGCCAGGTACAGGCCAATGATCGAGTAGTCGAGGACGCTAAGCATCGCGTGCAGCCATTCCGCCGTCTAAGAAAGTCGAATCCGGACGGATTCTACTGAGGCCCGGCGCCTCTCGCCACCGTAGGGTACCCCTTTCGCCTTGCCTCCCTCAACAAAAAAGGACGCGGGGAACTCCCCGCGTCCGTATTTAGTCGCTCGACACTATCAAAGGGGCGATTAGCCCCACCAGAAGTACACGCCAGGCCGGCGGTACTGGGGCCGGTAGT
>JBFWYF010000026.1:0-20696 GCA_050186685.1 Pirellulaceae bacterium | reverse complement strand
GGCGGCCGCCGCGCGTGCGGTGGTCCAGCTGCGAACCCATGCCGCGTATTCGGGTGAAACTTGGCGCGTGCAGTTGTCGCCTTTGAGCGACGGGCTGTCGGCCGGCAGCCTGGAAGGGAGCGCCGACATTCGCGTCGTCGCGGACCCCGACACGCCAGGTGGCAAGCGGATTCAAGTTATCGCACACTGGAACCCCGAATCGGTCTATCGCGTCGTCCACCAGCTGGAAATGCAGCTGCCCCCAACCGAGTGAGGAACCGAGATGCCTGTGTCGTCCTGTCTCCCGCGTCACTGTCGCGCTGCGTTCACGCTCGTCGAGTTACTGGTGGTGATCGCGATTATCGGCATCCTGGTTAGCCTGCTGCTGCCGGCGGTTCAGGCAGCTCGGGAAGCTGCTCGGCGCGCTCAATGCAGCAGCCATCTCGTGCAACTTGTCATAGCGGTCAACCAGTACGAGCTCGCACATGGGGTTTATCCGCCCGGCTCGATTAACGACTCCGGTCCCATCCGCAGTGTGCCGCGGGGATACCATCCCAGCTGGATCACGCAGATCCTGCCGTATATTGAGCAACGGAACGCATACGCCCAGATCGACCGTTCTGTGAGCGTCTATCACCGCAACAACGCGGCGGTCCGGGCACTGGGCATGTCCATCTTACGTTGTCCATCGTCGAGCCTCAGTACCGGCGGCTACTCGGACTACGCGGCGGTCCACCACGATGTCGAGGCCCCGATTGATGTCGACAATCATGGCATGTTTTTTTTGAACAGTCGTATCCGTTATGACGAAGTGACGGACGGGACCGCGCAGACGCTGTTCCTGGGCGAGAAGCTGCTGCAGCCGGACGATCTGGGTTGGATGTCCGGCACGCGCGCCACGTTGCGGAATACCGGGCATTCGCTGGGACAAACGCGGCGAGCGCGGGGATGGGGCCGTCCTCCGCAGATGCCGTCAACGAGCGACGTCCTGCCGCCGGGCGCCGCTGCCGCCCCAAACACCTACGGTTCGATTGACGGCATTGCCGACGACTTCGACGCCCCGCCGCCGGGCGCCCCTGTCACCCCGAACCCTGCCGCCTCAAGCCCTGCCGCCCCGAACCCCGCCGCCACAGACCCGGCGGCCCCGAACCCTGCCGCCTCGGCAGGCACCGGCCCGCTCTACGTGGGTGGGTTCGACAGCTTCCATTCGAGCGGCGCGAATTTCGCTTTCGGCGACGGCAGCATTCGGTTTTTGTCGATTTCGATCGATAGCGGAGTCTACCAGCGACTGGGGCATCGCGCGGATGGTCAGCTGCTGGATGACTCAACGTACTAGTGCCGCAAGTCACGGCGGGTGTGGCACTGGCTCTGCCAGTGCTTCCCTCGCGCTGGCTAACCACTCGTAGCGGGAGCGTGTGGCACTGGCTCTGCCGGCTCTGCCAGTGCTTCCCGCGCTCCGGGCTAACCACTCCTGGCGGAGGACACTGGCGGAGCCAGTGCCACACCGACGGGCTAACCACTCCTGGCGGAGGACACTGGCGGAGCCAGTGCCACACCGACACTCCTGGCGGAGCCAGTGCCACACCGACACTCCTGGCGGAGCCAGTGCCACACTAGCGGGCTGGGGCATCGCGCGAATGGTCCGCTGCGGGATGACTCGGCGTACTAGTGCCGAAGGTCACGAACGGGCAGCGGCACTAGCTCAGGCGTTTGGTTTCGAGGCTGGGCGGCGCGAAGGAGTCGGGGAGGGAACCAGCAGCGAGGTGAGTGCGACGAGGACGCCGGCCAGGGCGGTACCGCCGCCGATGAAGCACCAATTCCGGAACTTTCGGCTGGCGTCGCGCGTGACCACGAAGGGCGAGGAGGAGTGATCCCCGATCCCGTGCTGAAGGACCATGGCCCACAGATCGAGCAACCTTTCGGGTGGGCTATCTTCGATTTGCGCCAGGTCGACGTCGATATCGTCCTGGGAGGCTTCGAGGTGGGGGATCTGTTTGTAGACCCAGTAGTTGTAGCCGGTAATGACCAGACCGACGACGAAGATCAGCGCTCCCACAGCGAAGATAACGCCTTGAAGGGCGTTCCATCCGCCGGACGAGCGCGTCTTGGTGGCTCGTTCTTCGGGTGCGGGCGGCAGCTGGCGCATGCCGCGCATGGTGGGAGCTTGTAGCTCCCGCCCGCAATTACAGCGGACGGTCTGGCCCGCTTGACGCAATTCGATGGGGTTCGACTGACCGCACTCGCACGTGAGGAGATACCGAGCGTTCATAGGATGAGGGATTGTCGTCGTTGATTAGGCCGGAGCTGCCGATCCGCGATTGGCCCACCAGGGGAGGCTGATGCCGCCATCGATAAGCAAAGTGGAGCCCGTCACATAATCATGCCTGGGATCGCACAGAAAGAGAATCCCTTCCGCCATTTCTTCTGGAGTACCGAGACGGCCGAGCGGGATTTTGGCTCCTGCAGTACGCAGGGTGTCCTCGCTGGCGAATTTTCGCTCGCCGGGTGTGTCCGTCCAACCGGGTTGAACCACATTGACGCGGATGCGGTGTTCAGCCAGCTCGATGGCGGCCGTGCGAGCCATATGCTCGGTGGCGGCCTTGGACATGTTGTAGGCCATGGAACGCGGGGCGGGGATAAAGGCGTGAGGCGAGCTGACCAATACGACAGCACCGCCTTGGCCCTGGCGGATCAGCTGTTGGGCAGCAGCCCGCAGCAGGTAGAAGGCGCCCCACATCGTGACGTCGATCGTCCGACGAAAGCCAGCCATATCGGCTTGGTAGAACAACTCCCGGTCGCTGTAGACCGCGTTGCTGACGGCGATATCAAGCTTGCCGAACTCCGCCACGGCGGCGGCGACCAGTCCTTCTACGGCTCCTTGATCGGCCACGTCACCCCGGTACGTGATGGCGCGCCCCCCTTGCGCCCGAATCGTACCCACGACCTGCTCCGCGTCCTGGTCGTGCGACCGATAGTTGACGACCACGGCGGCCCCGGCACCGGCGAGGGCAAGGGCCGTGGCACGGCCAATTCCCATGCTTGCACCTGTGACGACCGCGACACGACCGGATAGGTCGGTTGCTCCAGCCATAGTGATGCTGACTCCTTGGAGTAAATACGACAGGATAAAGCGCCGTGGCAATGCGGCCGAAAGGCGGACGGAAGGCGGACGCAGGCCAATATCGCTTGGGGTGCCGGGATCGGCAAGACGTGGCGCGTTGGAGCTCTCTGTTCCCTCGGCGAAAACCCGCGCACTCGGCGCGCAAACTCTGCGCGAGCCAGGAAGGGGAGAAACACCGAGACAGCGGACAAATTGCGGTTCGCCTACCTCCGGGGTTCTGAATCGCTCGCCGGCGGAAAGGAATCTTTTCGTCTCTGCAAGGCCCAGGCAGACTAGACCGGCAAATTTCGGTAGTTAAAATTTGGTTAACCGCGCCGACCCCAGCACGGCTCATACGAGAAAGCAACCGCATCGAGTCGTACAGGGGTAGGTGAACTGTCCGGGTCAGTCAGGGGTGAGATGCGGAGATGACTTCTAGTGACTTCGTGGCCACGATTTTTATCGGCCCAGTCTCCAGCGCCGGTTGGCGCATCCATCGCTCGTCATCCGCTCCGTTTGCCGGATTGGTTCTGCAGGAGGCCAACTTCAGGGCCAGCTATCCAGGATGGAATCTGCCCAAGTTGTGGAGTGTTTCCCCCATCCTAGACCAGGAACGTATTGTCCCTGGGCGATGCTGAGTGTAACCCTACCGAGACCAGCTTAGCCGGTGCGAGAACTTGGAACGCGTCCGCTGCCTTCCCTCAGGACGGGGCGGGGGACGGGTGCGCTATGGTATCAGGGAGCCAAGGGAGCAGAGGCTGGAAGCAGAGCCCCATCGCGGCGAAGTACGCCGAGCGGGCTTCGGCAGACACACGAGATAACGTGAAACCACGAGGGTACGTTGTTTCGTAAGGCAGGCAATTTGGTGAAATTGATTTGGATGGAGAAAACATAAAGGAGTCCGGCGCGGAGCCTGGACTTCGGGGGAGCGTAACTTTGCGGAGGGCTCACAAGAACCTGTTACCTCAGAGTTTCGCTGCGCGCAATCCCTTTCCAATTGGCTGTCGGGGAGAGACGGGTAGTCAATTGGTGGTAGAATTTTGTGCTTCCTGAAGTGAGTGGTCGACACGTTGGACGCTGGAACACGGCACGAGCGAGTGAGTGCGTGGCGCGTGCGTCGTGACGAAACCGCCAGGGACAACGTGGATAGCTTGGGACCGTGGATAGCTCGGGGACTGCGGAACAGGGCGGATCGAGTTCGCGGAGAAGCGTGGGAGGGTTGCAGTGGATTTCGCCGCAGTGGATTTCGCCGCTACTCCGTGAACTCGCGAATGCGTAATGTTCCTTGAGGTACCTGTGTCGGTCGCCGTGCCAACTTTTGGAAATAACTGGCCAGCTAATTGAGTGTAGGAGTTCAGTCTTGTACGACGCTCTACTCGACGAATTTGAGGATGATGTTTCGCGAGCCACCGACGACGAAGAGGCGTTTCAAAAGCTGCCTCTCGACGACATCGATGATCCGCTCGACGACGATCTCGATGATGATTTGGTGGACGCGGACGGGGAAGGCAGCGATGGTCAGTCGAAAGCGGAGGACGACGAAGAACTGCTGTTGGCGTTGGGCGAGGACAACGAGTCCTGGTCCGACGATCCGGTGCGGATGTATTTGACTCAGATGGGCGAGATTCCGCTGCTGACGCGCCAGCAGGAAATCTCGTTGGCGAAGCGTATCGAAGTGACGCGCCGGCGGTTTCGCACGAAGCTGCTGGAATGCGATTACGTGATCCAGGAAGCGGTCAAGGTATTGCGGCGCGTGCACAATGGCGAGTTGCCGTTCGATCGGACCGTGCAGGTATCGGTCACCGATCGTTTGGAGAAGGAACAGATTCTGGGGCGACTTCCTCATAACCTGCGGACTCTCGAGGTCTTGTTGAAGCGGAATCGCCGGGACTATCTGCTCGCGCTCAGCAAATCGAAGCCGCGGCAGAAGCGGAAAGAAGCGTGGCAGCGTCTGGCACGTCGTCGGCGCCGCGCTGTGCGGATGGTCGAAGAATTGGGATTGCGGACGCAGCGGATCGAGACGCGGATCAAGACGCTTGAAGATTTCAGCCGCCGGATCGACGAACTGCGTAACAAGATTGCCGATCACAAGAAGAATCGGGGGGCGGCGGCCGAACGGCGACCGTGGCTGGTCGAGTATCGCAATCTGCTGCTGGCCACGCAGGAGACGCCGTCCAGCGTCCGCAACCGGGTGAAGTTCCTGAAGAGTGTGTTCGCGGAGTATCAGCAGGCCAAACGCGAGTTGTCGGAGGGCAATTTGCGTTTGGTTGTGTCGATTGCCAAGAAGTACCGGAACCGCGGTCTGAGCTTTCTGGATTTGATCCAGGAAGGGAACGCGGGGCTGATGCGGGCCGTCGACAAGTTTGAGTACCGGCGCGGTTTCAAGTTCTGTACGTATGCCACGTGGTGGATTCGCCAGGCCATTACGCGGGCCGTTGCGGATCAAAGCCGGACCATCCGGATTCCCGTGCATATGGTCGAGACGATGTCGCGGGTGCGGAACGTGTCCCGGCAGCTGTTGCAGGACTACGGTCGCGAGCCCACGATTGAGGAAACGGCGAAAAAGGCGCGGACCAGCGTCGACGAAGCGCGCCGCGTGTTGGCGATGAGCCGCTATCCGATCAGCCTCGATCGGCCGGTCGGTAACAGCGAAGACAGCCAGTTTGGGGATCTGTTGCCAGATGGTGCGGCCGAGAGTCCCGCGACAGGTGCTTCGCAGGAGATGTTGCGTCAGCGGATCAATAAGGTCCTGAAGACGCTCAGCTACCGCGAACGGGAGATCATCAAGCTGCGCTATGGGTTGGGAGACGGTTACAGTTACACGCTCGAAGAAGTCGGGCACATTTTCAAGGTGACTCGCGAACGTATCCGCCAGATCGAGGCCAAAGCAGTTCGCAAGCTGCAGCAGCCCAGCCGCAGCCAGGAGTTGGTTGGATTCCTCGATTGAGGATGGTTTCCGGCCAGGATGGGCCGGGTTCTCTCACGGGACGCCCTCCGTGCGGCGGGTTGGGCGGCATGGCACTTTCACCCCCCGGGGCACGCCCCGGGGGTTTTCTTGTTGGGTCTCTCCTCCGCATCCGGTCTGCCGAGTGCGCCCCTTGGCCGGCGACTACAATGCCGAGGAGAAACTTGCCCACTAGCAGCTGAGATTGCCATGCCTGATTACGACGCATTGGTGTTGTTGTCGTTTGGCGGCCCCGAGAGTCGCGACGATGTCATCCCGTTTCTGGAAAATGTCCTGCGCGGACGCAATGTGCCGCGAGAGCGGATGCTCGAAGTCGCTGAGCATTATTATCACTTCGGAGGCGTGAGTCCTATCAATGCCCAGTGCCGCCAGCTGCTGGGTGCGATCCAAGCAGAGTTGGCGGAGCATGCGATCTCGCTGCCGGTCTACTGGGGCAATCGGAACTGGCATCCCTTTCTGAGCGACACGTTGCAGCAGATGCGTGCGGACGGCATCCGCTCGGCGCTGGGTTTCGCCACGGCTGGCTACAGTTCGTACTCCAGCTGTCGCCAGTACCTCGACGATATCGAACGGGCCCGGGCGGTGGTGGGGGAGGGCGCGCCGGAAATCTCGAAATTGCGACCGTTTTTCAATCATCCGGGGTTCATCGCCACGATGGTGGACCAGTCGCGGCGGGCGCTGGCTCGTGTTCCTCAGGAACGGCACGGGTCGACGGAAATCGTGTACACGGCGCACAGCATTCCGCTGTCGATGGCCCGTTCATGCGATTATGAGCAGCAGCTACAGGAGGTGGCGCGGCTGGTCCAGGCCGAACTGGGAAAGCTGCCTCACCGGCTGGTTTACCAGAGTCGCAGTGGTCCGCCGTCGCAGCCTTGGCTGGAGCCGGACGTCGGCGACTACCTGCGGCAACTGGCCGCCGCGGGGCGCACGACGGATGTGGTCATCGTCCCCATTGGCTTCACCTCGGACCACATGGAGGTACTGTACGACCTGGACACGGAGGCTCAACAGATCTGCGCCGACCTGGGGCTGAAGATGGTGCGAGCCGGGACGGCGGGAACACACCCGCGTTTCGTAGGCATGATTCGCGAGCTGGTGCAGGAGCGGCTGTTGCGGCTGCCGCCCAGTTTTGTCGGCACCCTGGGCCCGCGCCCGGAGCCATGCGTCGCGAACTGTTGCCCTTCTGGCCGCCCTCCCGTCCGCTAGTCCGATGTCGTCAGCGAGGCTTATTGATCCGGCCGGGAGGATCGGCGCGGCTGGGCAGCGGACGGTGGTAAACGGTCTCGCGACATCCGAACACGGAGCACACCCCGGTGTAGTTCCAGCACTCCTCATGGTGCGGCGTCTTGCACCGTCGGCAGTACACCATTTCGTGTTCGATCGTGTCGCCGCAGATCTTGCAGACGACCTGGTCCAGTGGCTGAAGAATGTCGGTGTTCAAGAACTCGATGCCCGCGGCCTTGGCCAGCATGCACTGGTCATAGAGTTCGAGCGCCCCTTGGACCAGCTGGGCGGCCTGGTCAGGTGGAATCCGCTTCCAAAATTTCCGGACCACGATGTGCCCTTCGCGGATCAGCACATACAGCCGGCGATCGGGACCCAGGCTGCGCAGGCAGTCGAGATTCCAGCGCACACCCGACGTCAACAGCTGCAAGACGTCCCGCTCGGTAAACCCCGACACGAGAAACTTGTCTGTGAACGCCGGATCGGCGAGCGGCACTCGCGGCCACGAGTACTGGAGATCGGTCGTCACAAGCCGGCGGGTCTTCGCGAGAATCTCACAGCGCAGGTGGACATGCGGCCAGGCCACGCGGACTTCGATACCCCGGCTGCGAAAAGAGCCACGCGGCCGGCACGAGCAGACGGTCGCCGTGGTCTCTCCATAGCGCAGTTGGACGTGCGGAGGCGATAAGAGACCACCCGATTCATAGACGCCGGCAAACTGCTGCGCAAGCTGCCGCAACAGGCGTCTTGATCGGCGATATCGCGACCGCTTCTTCCAGACTCCAATCGCGACGGCACATGCGAACAACATCGCGAGGAAAACAACAAAACAGTCCATAGCAGCTCACTCGTCGCCGATAAACCAGACGTCCTCACCGTCCGTCCCGGTTGAAGGAGGAAGAGGAGGGCCGCGTGGCAAGTCAGGTACCGGCGTATCGTCGTCGATGAACAGCACTTCTCCGGCGGCCTCCGGCGCCAAATCCGCGCGCGGCGCAGCGCTGAGCAGCTCATAACAAATAGTATTGGAGGACGACTGCGACCGACGCAATGGACGAATGTCGAAGGGGAGCGATCCCGCGGCGGCCTGATACCAGTCGCGCGCGACCGGATTACTGGCGCGCTCCGCATTCCAGTACGCTCCCCGTGCCATGTCCCACAGACGTGTCACGACCTCGTCGAGACCGTGCTGGGGGGACCATTCCCGCCGAATTTCGGCCAGGTCGACGTCCCCTTGCAAGGAAACGTTGGGATGGAACACGGGCGTCCGCCAGTGAATCACGGGCGCTTCGTCGGGAAAGCCGGACGGCAACTGGATCTCGATACGATGGACATGGTGGAGCACCCCGTCCGGCGCGGCGATCCCCGCCACGTGCAATTCCAGGCGGTACGCATTCGGCGGCGAGCCATCCACTGCGATGTGCACCTCCCGTTCGCGGCACATGGCCACCAGACCCTTGTACTCGGCGTCCAGTCGGGCGGTCCTGGCGGCGTCAGTCACGGAATTCCTCCGCATCTTTGGCGCTCGGAGGTGGTCGATGGCGCTGGACCGCGATCAGCAGCACCCAGACGCCGACGCCACCCAGCACGGCGCCGAGACCAATCGGAAGGGAATTCGCTCGCAACGCGGGCCACCAGCCGGCCCAGGCGGCGTCACTCGCACTGTTCGCCTGCTCTTCGAGCCGCTCCCGGGAATTGCGAAGTTGTTCGGTCGTATCCGACAGCTTCTCGCGCAGCGACGCCAACTCCAGCGCGCGACGCTCCTCGCGTCGCGAAGCATCGGCCAGAGTGGACTCTAATTCGCGAATGCGCTCGTCCAACTCGCGGGCCAAGCTCTGCTGGCTACGCAAGCTCCCGCGCAGCTCCTGCACCTGGGCCGTCTCGGCAGCCAGCGACCGGAGCACCCCTTCTGGAGTCGTGCCATCCTGCCGCAGGACGGCTTCGAGCACTTCCAACTTCGCATCCATTTCGGCTTCACGCCGACGCAGTTCGGCCAGCGGATCGCCCGCCGCTGCGACCGTCGGTTGTCCCGGAAGTACCTGCGGAACCCGGGCCGGCACAAACTGCCACAGCAGGACCAAAAGCAGGCAGAACTGCAACCCGAGCATGCCCATCACCGCCACGGCTTGCCAGGCCGGAGCGGGCGGGGCCACGTGAATGACCGGCGCCGGATACGGCGCGCCAGACGACGAGGACGCGGGGGACATCGGTATCGTACCCTCCAGTTGTGCTGCGAACTGCTGCATCTCCGCGGCGCGAAAACGCGAGCCAAACAGGTAAAACCCGTCGGTCCGCCGGGTACGCGACCCTGCTCCCGGACTCCACTGAAAAAAGCCGCGATCCTGGCGGCACGGGTCGATAACCAGTGCCACGTCCAAGGGCTTATTGAAGAAGTGATCGCAAATAAACATGTCGAGGCCCGAGAGGAATACTCCCCAGTCGGGATGCGTGTGGTACCATCCCACCATCTGCAGATCAGCGGGAAACTTCTCCCGTTCCCGCGTAAATTGTTCCCACGTCTCATGGGTGAACTTGAAGCTTCCTTTCGTGCTCTCGTAGTGGCGCGCTCGCAGGCTGTCGGTAACGACGACAAAGGGCTTCCCTTCCGCATCGGCGTACTGCCCACCCAGTAGTACCCCGCCCAGCTCGACGCGCGTGTCGGATAGGGCATGAGCTTCCACGTCGCGCAGCACATCGATATCGACGAAGATGGGCAAATCGGCTTCGCCGGGTGAGGACACGGGCACGGTCGCCAAGTGAAAATTGCGATCCGGCCGCAGCTGCATCTGTGGCGCTGCCTGTTCGATATCGCCAAAGTGAATATCCGAGTCCATAGTCCACTTCGAAGCGGAGCAGGCTCCTGCTGCGGCTACGGGTTAAACGAGTTGTCGCCGTGCGACGCCGATGCACTGAAGGCGGCATACGCCGTCTCGCGATCTCCTCCCAACAATGCCAGGAATTGTCGTCCGTGATGCTCCACGCGCACGATGTCGAACGCGGGAACCCCCAGCGATGCCAGAGTCACCCGGCTCAGCTCGCTGGCTGCGTCGACGGTGTGTTCGAGCCGGGGCCGGGCCGTCTCGTGGCACCGGGCACAACGCGCGTCTCGCAACCTCACCTCGGGCAAGGGACGCATTACCGGGCGTTCCCACCCGCACGCCTCGCAGGTCAGCGATACGACCAGGTCACGATCCAGGTGGACCCGCGTGTCTCCGTCCGGCACAATCGCCAGTGCCTCCCATACGTCCCGCGGGGAATGCCCGGCCGCGGAAAGATGGGTCTCGTGAATCGGACCATACGTTTCATGGCTCAGGCACTCTTCCCGCCGCTGGAAGGCCGTCGCATAGAAGCGGTTGGCCGCTCCGTTGAAGACCAGCGCCTGGCCCGAGGAAACCGGCAGACCATGAATCAGTTTTAGGGCCTCCTGAGTCTGCAACCCGGCGATGATCGACGAAATCGTCGGGGCTGTAGGCACTTTGCCCGCGACCAGATCCTCTTGCCGCAGGAGTGGGCAGCTGTAACGCAGATTAATCAGTCGATAGTCCATCTCCGTCATCGCACACTCGTAGCAGGCGCTGTCAGGTGGAACGAACACTTTGACGACGCCATTGATCTCCTGGATCGCCCCATCCACCCAGGGCGTGCCGACCTTCCAGCATTGCCGGTTTACCCACAGTCTCGCTTCGCGGTTGTCGAGGCAGCTGATGACGACATCCATGGCCTGAAAGAATCCCAGGCCAAGTCCGGTCATCACGTTAGCCGCGAGGCTGTGAACTCGGATATCTGGGTTCAAGTCGCGCAAGGCCTCCGCCGCCACTTCCGCCTTCGGCCGCCCGCAATCACGGCGGCGGAACAGGACGGACCGTGTGAGGTTGGTTCGCTCGATTTCGTCGAAGTCGATGACGTGGATCGTGCCGACTCCGAGCAGTGCGAGGTTCTTCAGGACTTCATTGCCCAGGGCGCCGGCACCCACGACCAGCACCCGGGCGCGCGTGAGCTTCTCCTGGTCCCACCAGGCGATCAGCCGGAAGCGGGAGTAGGGGTCGTGATCATCGATGATAAGTGGCTGACTCATGCCTTCCGTGCCGCAGCGCGGCGTGCTCCGGTCCGGACGCCAGCATAGGTCATCCTCAAGCAGCATTCGACGGGAGGCGTCGATTCTTGTGTTTTTCGCCTTGTCGACGCAGGCGAGTTTCGGTATTTCTACGCGACCCCTGACCGGCTCTCGCCGTGGGAGGGGCTCGTCTCGCGGAGGTTTTCGTCGTTCGTCGTGCTTTTCTCGTTGCGGCGAAGGCCTCTCCACAACTTCGTCGGTGAAATCATGCGACCAAGCTCGTTTCCTCGTCCCGCCGCTGTGACCTCGATCCCGCCAGTGCGGATGTGGATCCTGGGAAGCTGGCTGGGAAGCGTGGCGGCGGTGGCGCTGGCTCAGCCGCCCCTGGTAGGTCCCCAAGCCGTGCCTGGGAGTGCCGGGGGGAGCGTGAGCGCGGCCCCTTTGCCGGAACCGTTGAGTGCGCCGCCGGCCTGGCCGCAAAGTCCTCCGGCCACCCCCGAGGATCTGGCTCCTCAGTATCTGGTCGAAGACGTCCGGATCACGGGCAACGAAGTCGTTTCCATCGATCGGATCTATTCGTTGATCAACACGCGCAAGGGCCGGATCTTCGACGAACTGACTCTGCAGCAGGACAAGCAGAATCTGTTGACCAAGGGTCTGTTCCGCGACGTCGAGATCGAATGGCGGCGAACCGCCACCGGTGTCATCGTGACCTTCGACGTCCGGGAGCGACCCACGATTCGCTACATCCGATTCCTGGGGGATCGCGGATTGGGCGAGAAGACGCTGCGCAAGGAGATTGGCATCAAGGAAAAGGATGCCTTGAATCCTTACGCGGTGGAAGAGGCCCGTCGCAAGCTCGAGGACCTGTACCATCACAAGGGCTTCCCCAAGGCCACCGTGAGCATCCAGGAAGGGAACCGGACGGAAGACCGGGGTGTTGTGTTTGCCATCGCGGAAGGTCCGCTCCAGCGCATCCAGGCCGTCGAGTTCACGGGGAATTCCAGTATCGCGTCCGATGGCCGCCTGAAGACCCAGATTGAGTCCAAGCCCAGCTTCATGCGGTATGTTTTTCCCGCCAAACTGGACCACGACAAGATCGCCTCCGATATCGAGAAGTTGACCGCCTACTATCGCAGCCTCGGCTTCTTCCGCGCTCGCGTAGGTCGGAAACTGGTGTTCGACAACAACAACCGGTGGGTGACCATCAACTTCGTCATCGACGAAGGGCCCCGTTACGTCGTGCGGAATGTCTCGGTCGTGGGAAACCAGAAGTTCCGTACCGACGAGCTGTCGTCCAAGTTGCAGCTGAAACCCGGCGACTACTTCCGGCTCGAATACATGCAGGCCGACGTCAACGAGCTGCGGGACATGTACGGCAGCCAGGGGTATATCTTCGCGGACATCGAGTCCAAGCCGATTTTCCAGGAAGACAGTGAGCTCGACCTGGTCTACGACATTGCGGAAGGCGAGCAGTTTCGCGTCGGCAAAATCTCCGTCAAGATCGCGGGCGAGTATCCGCATACGAAGGAGCGGGTCATTCTCGACCGGCTATCGATCCGTCCCGGCGATATCGTCGACATTCGCAAGATACGCGACAGCGAACGGCGGTTGAAAGCGTCGCAGCTGTTCATCGTCAACCCCGCGGAGGGGGACCCTCCGCAAATCGTAATCGTGCCACCGGACTTGAAGGATGCGAAGGAAGTCCTGGCGAGCAGGGGAAACGGCACCTATCGTGGGCAGAATCCGGAGTCGAGCGAACCGGTGATCGATCTGCTCATCGATCTTCCCACGCAGACCAACGGGATCTGGTGATTCAACTACAACAGGCAAGGAAGCCACGTTGTCGACCGGCCTCATAAGCTGTTGCAAGCAGAGCTGCACCGTCGTATTGCTGGTAGTACTGACGGGATGCGCAGGCTGGCGCGGGCGCGATCGAGCCCCGCTGGGTCCGGTCATGCCGTTCAGCGAGCGGACCGGTGCCGCGCCGGCCGGCCGTGACTCGACGCCCCCGGACCGCACGGCCGCCACGCGCGCCTCCGCGTCGGCGACACGGGCCTCCGTGGCGCGCGCTGCCGTGCTGCCTTCCCCGCGGGAAGCGGCCGAGGGCGATAAGCTCCCGAAGCCACCCAAGCCAACCCGGATGGCGCCAGCCTCCCCGCGCCCACCCGCATCCGACACCTTCAGCCCCTTTGCTCCAAGCGAACAACGCCCTGTGCCCCTCGGTACGCATGACACACCCCCCGACTCCGATGCGACCCCGGCGCCTGCTCCGGAACCGCCGCCGTCGGCGACCAGTGGAGTACGAGCGGTGATCCGTGGCCAATCGCCTGGCGGCTGGACCTCACCGTTCGAGTCTGCCACGCCAGGCACGGGCGACTACCAGCGGTATCCCATGCGGCCATCCGGCACGGCGATCACGCCCGTGCAATACGAGACCGACGCCACGGGCCTGCCCCCCTCCTACAGTCCAGCCGCCCCGCCCATCGGCACCGGAACCCCTCAATACGGAACCCCTCAATACGGAACCCCTCAATACGGAACCCCTCAATACGGAACCCCTCAATACGGAACTCCTCAATACGGAACCCCTCAATACGGAACCCCTCAATACGGAACCCCGCCGTCCGGCGCGCTGCCGGCTCCTGCCGCCACGCCCGAAGCGGTTCCGTATACCCCCGCGCCGGAGAGCCCTTTTCCTGGTCTGCAGCCGTTCACGCAGCCCAGTGTTGATCTCAATATTCTGGCCGAAGAGGCGCGCACCGGACGTTTCATGTTCGGGGCTGGAGTGAACTCCGACCTGGGCGTCACGGGCCAGATTGTCATTGACGAGCGCAACTATGATCCCTTCCGCTTACCGACCAGCTGGGACGATGTCTTGAACGGCACGGCGTGGCGTGGAGCGGGCCAAGGGCTGCGTATTGAGGCGATGCCCGGGACCCAGGTACATCGCTATCTCGTCACGCACACCGTCCCGTACTTCTACATCCCGGGTATTCCCGAGCCCTTTGTGCTGAGTACGAGCGGGTTCTTCTACAATCGCCAGTTCTTCGACTGGAGCGAACAGCGGGTTGGGGGCCGCCTGGCGTTGGGCTACCGGATTACGCCCGATCTGTCGCTCACCGGGACCATCCGGGGGGAGAACGTCAAGATCTACAATCCGCGTGTCGTCGGCGTCATTCCCGAACTCGACGAGGTGATTGGCAACAACGACCTCTTCAGCGGGCGCCTGACGCTGACGCACGACACGCGCGACAACGCGTTTCTCGCCACACAGGGGCACTTGATTGAACTGGCGTTTGAGCAGACGTTTGGCGCGTTCGACTATCCGCGCGGGGAACTGGATTATCGCCAGTATTTTCTGATGCGCGAGCGACCCGATGGGTCCGGGCGCCACACACTGGCCTACAGTTTCCGGTTGGGTTTCTCGGGAGCTCAGACACCGATCTTCGAGAACTACTTCACCGGCGGGTATTCGACGATGCGCGGCTTCGATTTCCGCGGCGCGTCGCCCATGGGTCCTGGCGGAGTGACTGTCGGTGGGCAATTCCGCTTCCTCGGGTCGGTCGAGTACTTCTTCCCGATTACGGCCGACGACATGATCAAGGGCGTCGTGTTCTGCGACTTCGGTACCACGGAGCGCGAAATCGAGCTGCATGGCGAGAACTACCGGGTATCACCGGGCTTTGGATTGCGGATCAACATCCCAGCCATGGGGCCGGCACCATTGGCACTCGATCTGGCCGTGCCGGTGGCGCACGCTCCGGGCGACAACATTCAGAACTTCAGCTTCTTCTTCGGCTTCTCCCGGTAGGATCGCCCTCATTCCCGGGAGACGAGGGCGCAGGCGGAAACTGTTCCCTCGGTGGACGTGGCCAGGCCCCGGCACGACAGCGACACCCGTCATTTCCGCGACCATTGCGTGTAATTGCGGTAGTATCCGAATTGCCGCGACCATTGGGGATGCGGATGGGCGCCGAACCAGCCGTAGGCGTACGAGGGGGCTGCGACCGTCAGCCCCTGGCCGGGATAGCGGGCGTACGGGGCATGGGGCGGAGTCGGCGAGGCCGGAGTGCGCAGGATCAGGTAACTGGGATGGCCAGCGTCCGCCAGTTGGCCAGGCAGCGCGGAGAGCACGAACAACAGCAGCAGTTGTCGAACGCGGCACATCGTTCTCGATTCCCGATTGCAGGTGAGCGGGGGACGCGGTGTGGCGACTTCGCCTGCCGATCCACTCGCCCTGGAGACTCTATCGGCATCGGCCGTCGGCGAGGCCGGATGTGAGAATCCGGCCTCGTACATGCCAAGCCGGCCGACTCCTCTGCGGCCTGTGCCGGTCACGGTACATTTAAGGGGTCATGCCGCGCGACCAGGCCCCCAGTGCGATGCCGATTAAGACCTTGCCGATTGCAGAGCAGTGGCAATGTGCGGGTTGTGCGCGCTGTTGTCGCGGCAGCCTGATCTGGCTGGAGGCAGACGATCTCCAGAAGTTGTCGCAACAGAAGTGGGATGAACACCCCGAGTATCGCGGCCGGCCCGTCGTGCTTCGCGAGGGTTGGTTGTCCGGCCGCATGCGTCTGGCACAGCGTGAAGACGGCCGCTGCGTGTTTCTTCAGGACGACGGCCGATGTCGGATTCATGTGGAGTTCGGAGCCGACGCCAAGCCTCTGGCGTGCCGGATGTTCCCGCTGCAGCTTGTGCCGCACGAACGCCATGCCGTCCTGACCCTGCGACGTTCCTGCCCGACGGCAGCCGCCGATCAAGGTCCTCCCATCTCGGACTATGCCAAATCGGTCGGCAACCTCGTGCGCGAGGGTGGGCTGCTGGACGGTCCCTTCCAGCCGCCGCCCCTGACGCGTTCCCGGCGTGGTAGCTGGCTGGAGCTGCAGGCCGTAGCCGGCAGTCTCGATCGGCTGGTCGCCGACACGCGATTTCCGCTCGTACGGCGGCTCGCCCACGCGCTGCGCTTCTGCGACTTGCTGGACGAATGCCGCCTGAGCCGCCTGGATACGGGCCGGCTGCGGGATCTGTGCCGCGTTCTCGAGGAGCCGGCGATGCAGGTGGGCGAGTTGTTCGCCGAGCGTGCTGCACCCAGCGCGTCGGCGCGAGTGCTGTTCCGTCAGACCGCTGCGGAGTACCTTCGCGTGCATCCTGGGTTTGTCGTCCGCTCGGGGCTTCGCGCACGCTGGCGCCTGGGGCGAATGGCGATCGGGATGGCCCGCGGTCGCGGATCGGTGCCGCGCGATAACTGGGATTTTCCCGAGACGACCTTCGAAGCGCTGGAACGGCCTCTAGGGCACTTGTCGGAAGCTCTGCAACGACCCTGGCTACGGTTTTATACGGCTCAGACGGGTTCGTACCAGTATGCGGTGGCCAGCCGACCGGGATGGCCGATCGTGGACAGCTTTCGAGCGCTGGCACTGGCGTATCCGGTCTCGCTGTGGGTACTCCGCTGGATCACGACTGATGAGCCTCCCGAGCCAAGCCACGTCATCGATTTGATCTCGATGATTGATCGCGGCCAGGGGTTCGCCCCGTTGAATGCGCGTACGTTCCGAGTCCGCGTTCAGACATTGACGCGGCTTGGCGAACTGACTCGGCTGCTCGCCTGGTATGCGCGCTGAGTGTGGCCATCGCGAGCTGGGTGTGCAAGAAGTAAACACACTGCCCTGTCTTTGCTGCGGTCCACGGCAAGGAGGCAAGATGGCTGGACGGTAGTCGACGCGGGATTCAGTAGAGTATGTAGTCACTAGAATATGTAGTCACTTGCTTTGTTTCACGCCCACAGGTCTTTGGTCCCATGCGGCTCAATTTGTTCGTTCGGATGACCGCTCCCGTGGTCCTGTTGAGTGTATTGCTGCTCGTCCTGGGCATCGGCTCATCCTGGTACGTCGTCTGGTTAGAGCAAGATACGGCGACGGTGTTTGCCTCGAACGTGACCAGCATCCGAGCGGCCGAGGAATTGACGCTTGCCCTTCGCGAGCTACGGACACGGATCAATCAGTTCCTGTTAACGCGGAATCGCTCCAATCTGGAATCGATCGACGAGCTGCGTCTGGAATCAGATCGTTGGCTTGCCGAGGCGGAACGATTAGGCAAGACACCGCGAGAGACGGAACTCATGCACGCCGTGCGTGAAGGGTACGAGGCGTTTGTTCAACAGCACGAGCGAACGTTGCGGGCCGGTACGGAGGCCGAATCGCTCAACTTGGCGGAGGCGGCCCAACAGGTCTTGACCCAGAGCGTGCTCTCGCCGGCGCAGAAGTATCTGGACTACAACGAACGCGCCATCGAAGAGACGAGTGCGCGGACGCAATTGGTGGCCAGACGGATGGCATTTGGACTGTTGCTGCTGGGCACGTGCGGTCCCTTGGCGGGATTGTTGATGGGGTTGGCGATGGCCCATCGGTTGACGCGCTCGATTGTTCAGCTGAATGTGCCGGTGCACGACGCAGCGGGCAAGCTGAACGAAGTAGTTGGACCGATTACGATCTCGACCGGCAGCGACCTGCACGCGCTGGACGAGGCCCTGCGGGGGTTGGCGGTAAAGGTGAGCACGGTTGTGGAGCAACTGCACCAGAGCCGCCAGGCAGTATTGCGTACCGACCAGCTGGCGGCGCTGGGACAGTTGGCGGCGGGGGTGGCTCACGAGTTGCGGAATCCGCTCCAATCGATGCAACTGCTGGTTCAATCCGCGGTGGAAGAGGGCGACACTGGATGCTTGGAAGGACAGGATTTGATTGTGCTGCAAGAGGCTCTTGCGCGGGCGAAACGGTCACTGCAGACGTTCCTCGACTTCGCTCGTCCCCCCGTCTTGGAAAAACGCATCGTCAATCTCAATCAGATCGTGCAGCAGACCCTGGACTTAGTGCGCGGGCGCGCGCGGCGGCAAGGGGTCGTGCTGCGATTCACGCCTCCGACGAGCGAGATTCGCGTGCCCGCAGACGCCGATCAACTGCGGCAGCTGGTGTTGAACTTGCTGCTCAATGCGCTCGATGCCATCAACGGGGCAGGATCAGTGGGAGTGGAGTTACACGAGACCCGGCTTGCCGGCGGGGGACCGTCAACCGGGCACGTCGTCCTGGAAGTGTGGGACACTGGAGTCGGCATTCCTGAAGGAATCCGTAGCAGGATTTTCGAGCCGTTCGTGACTTCCAAGGAGACGGGCGTGGGACTCGGGCTCGCGATCTGCAAACGCATTGTCGATGCCCACGACGGATCGTTGACGACCTGCGATCGGTCCGAGGGAGGCACGTGCTTTCGCGCCGTCTTGCCAGTCGCAGCATGACTTTCTTCTCTGGCTCTCATGAGGCTCAACATGCCCGCCTTGTTAATCGTGGATGACGATCCCGATGTGGCGTATTCACTCGAAAAAAGCTTGCGCAGCGAGTCGCTCGACGTCTACACGGCAGGGACTGCGGCCCAGGGAATCGACTTCGTTCAACGCCGCAGGCCCGATGCGGTGATCCTAGATATCCGCCTGCCCGATATGCCTGGGCTCGAGGCCTTCGACCGACTGCGCGCCATCGACCCGCGTTTGCCCGTGCTGCTGGTCACGGCGTTCGCGACGACGGAAATGGCGATCGAGGCCATGAAGCGGGGGGCCTTCGAGTACCTGTTGAAACCGGTCGATCTTCACCTGTTGCGCGAAATGGTGGCCAAGGCGCTCGAGATCAGCCGGTTGCGGCAAGTGCCGGCGGTGTTCGACGAAGTGTCGCCGCCAGGAAGCGTCCAGGTGGATCGGATCATTGGCCGCTCGCCCGTCATGCACGAGGTCTACAAGGCAATCGGTCGCATCGCCTCGCTGGATGTCAATGTCTTGATCCTCGGAGGAAGCGGCACGGGCAAGGAACTCGTTGCGCGCGCCATCTATCACTACAGCCATCGCGACCGGCAGCCATTCCTGGCCATCAACTGTGCGGCGATCCCCGAGGCGCTGCTGGACAGCGAGTTGTTTGGCCACGAACGGGGCGCGTTCACCGGCGCCGACCGCCGCCGCATTGGCAAGTTCGAACAGGCGCATCAGGGGACCTTGTTTCTGGACGAAATCGGCGAGATGAGCCTCGCCACGCAGGCCAAGCTCCTGCGCCTGTTGCAGGAGCAGCGGTTTGACCGCCTGGGTGGCAATGAACTGGTCGAAACCAACGTGCGGTTGTTGGCAGCCACGAACCAGAATCTGGAAGCCGCCGTCGCTGCAGGCACGTTCCGCCAGGACTTGTACTACCGTCTGAAGGCCTACACGATTTCGCTTCCGCCCCTGCGTGACCGCACGGAAGATATTCCGTTGCTCGTTGCCCACTTTCTCGCTCAGTTCAGCCGCGAGCTCGGCAAACAGTTGCGCGAAGCATCTCCCGAGTTCTTACAGCAGCTGCTCACGCACGATTGGCCCGGAAACGTGCGCGAGCTGCAGAACGTCGTGAGGCACGCCGCGATTCACGCCCGGGGCGAGACCTTGACGGCGGACTTGATTCCTGGCGACTTTGCAAGCTCGACCGGCAGCCATCCGCGGTCCGGCTCGTCCTTCGACCTCGTTCAGCTCGTGCGCGACTTGCTTCGGTCTGGCCAGAAAGACGTCTATCGGCGCGTGTCGCTCGAAGTCGATCGTGTGGTGCTGGACCTGACACTCCGACAAGCTCGAGGTAACCAGGTGCTTGCCAGCGAACTGCTGGGGATTTCCCGCAATACCCTGCGCGCCAAGTTGCGGACGCTGGGCCTTGGGATCCAGAAGCAGCTGCTCTCGGACCCCGACACCGCGGGCTCGTAGCCCCTTTCGCCAGAAAGGGGGGAGCCAGCTTATGGCAGACGGCATCTGAATTGCACGAAGAGGGGGCACCCGTTGTAGGAGTTGCCCCATGCCCAACGGTATCCGTATGCCCGCCGTCGCGGGCATCCTGTACCCGCGTAGTGCCCACGAGTTGCGGCGGGAAGTGACGCGCCTCCTCCAGCAATCCTCGTGCGGACGCGATTCCACGGAAATTCCCAAAGCGCTCATCGTGCCGCATGCGGGCTTGGAGTATTCGGGCGCCGTAGCTGCGGCAGCCTATGCCCGCGTTCGCCACGCGCGCGAGACCATTGAGCGTGTCGTGCTGGTCGGACCCGCACACGACACGTGCGTTCCCGGACTGGCCGTAAGTGAAGTTGGGGCGTTTGCTACGCCGCTAGGACTCGTGGCGGTACATCGAGACTCGGTGATCGAACTGCTCCACCTGCCCGAAGTGCACGTCTCCGGCTTCGCCCACGCTCGCGAGCATTCGCTCGAGGTGCAGTTGCCATTCCTGCAGGTGATGCTGGCCGAGTTCACTATCGTGCCGGTGGTGGTGACCGACGCGGACCCGGTGACGGTGGCTTCCGCGTTGGATAGGACCTGGGGGGGGCCG
>JBFWYF010000025.1:0-20954 GCA_050186685.1 Pirellulaceae bacterium | reverse complement strand
AGGGAACGAGCTCAACCTTGGAACCAACACCACCGTGACCGGCTTCACCAACCCTCGGGATTTTTCCCAGGGGTTCACCCACCTGTGCCGGCCCGGACAATCTTGGGATCTGGTTGGCCATCTGTTTTTCAACGTCGAGAGCGGAATGCGGCATGGTTGGGGCGAGGTGAAGCTCAGCCAATGAAGCGACGTCCACCGTGGGGGACGGAGGGAGACGTCGCGGAGCGACGTGCCACACTGGCGTCGCGGAGCGACGTGAATGTGTCATTCCGGCTTAGACTTCTTCCAGTCGATGCGTGCCTGTTTGGTATGCAAGTCGATCCAGACGGATGCGTGGGCAAAATCGCGCGTAGCCTCGAGTCCGTTCCAGGTCGCATCCGTCTGCGGCGGCCCCAACGCGCGTTCCAACTCGGGATACGCTTCCAGGCCGCCGTCCGCCTCGCGGTATCCCCACGCGTAGCAAAAGTGGCAGCCGCGTTGCGCGCCGATCAGAAAGCAGGCGAGCGGAAACGTGATCCGCTCGCGCGCCAGGCGCAGTTGCTCGGCGTGGGAACGGTTCGTTATCTCTCTCTCCGCCTCGGTGAGAGCAGGCCAGCCTTTGAGCACGACAAACTTGCCCTTTGTCGCCGCCAGCGCCATCGAATCGAGATCCGCTTTCAGATCCTCCGGCGCCCGGGAATTGTAGGCGTCAAAGTGCTCGATCATCACCCCGTCAATCCCTTCCCAGTCGAGGAAGTCAAGGTACTGACCGGCGCGGATGCCATTGGCGAGGACGATTTTGTCACTGCCGAGTTTGCGTTTGGTCAACGTCAGCATCTGCCGCAATCCGTCCACCACGGCCTCTTGCTTGGCTGCTCCGAGCTGTTTCGCCAGAGCGGGTGAGCGGGATTGTGGCAAGGCATCGGCAAATACGCCATCGAGCCTCCCGCTCTTCACCGCCTGTGACACGATCTCCGACCACCATTCGCGAAAGTCGGCATGCGAAGGGTCGGGCCGCGGAGTACCAGACGGATGGCTCACGACTTGGCCGTCTGCCTGGCGTAGCGTCCACTCGGAACGATACGTTTCGAAGGCATCGTAGCCAGGCCAGTTGACGAAGGCATTGAAATAGAACAGCACTTTCACACGGGGATTGAATCGTTTCAGGCGGGCCGCTGTGGCGGCAATGCCTTTCTCGGTGCTGCCATGCCGCCCGACCCCGTGCGACTTTTCGAGCGTTACCAACTCGCTGTGGCTGGCAATAAAACCGATCTCATCATCCGTCAACTCCCCGTTCCGCTTACCGAAATGAATGTTCACTGGCACTCGATCCCAACGGAAGTCGGGAATGAGTTGGGCGGATCGACTGGGTGGCGGAATCGGCGCAACTTCGTCACCCGGTGAAAACGAAGCAAGCGGGACCTGGAGCAGAGCGGCAAGCTCGAGCAGGACGACGATCATCCCCTTCGGGCGTTCTTGGATCGCGCGTATCGTACTGGCGACGCAGATCCCCATTCGGCCGGGTAAGCGGGTTCGTAGTCTCGATACGTCCGAACATGCTTGTTCGACCCCTGGCGTGCGAAGCCCAGCCGCCGTGGTTTCTGAACGGAAGCCCGATTCGCCTCGCCAGGCTGACTTGCTGGCATTGATGCCAAGGCACTCCTTCTTGCAGGCATAAGATGCCAGCGTGTAACGTAGGTCATGGTCTTGCATGCGTGGACTTCCCATCGAGGATTGCTCCCATCGTGACATCGCTGCGTGTTCGCCATGCCGCCCTCCAACACCTCCGCAGCCGTGATCCGGTCCTACGCCAGCTCGTCGACGAAGTCGGGCCGTTCACGTTGCGTATCGAGCGCGATCGCTTTCTGGCACTCGTAAGATCGATCATTTCGCAACAGATTTCCACGGGAGCAGCGCGGGCCATCCGGTTGCGGCTCGAGCAACTGGCGGCGCCGGCACGGATTTGTCCAGAGAGTCTGGTTGCCCTCGAACCAGTGGCATTGCGTTCCGCCGGCTTGTCGCCGCAGAAAGTGACCTACGTGCTCGACTTGGCTCGGAAAAGCCTGAACGGCACCGTTTCATTGCGCGCCATGGGACGTTGTTCAGACGAGGTCGTCATCGAGCGATTGACGCAAGTGAGAGGCATCGGCCGTTGGACGGCGCAAATGTTCTTGATATTTTCCCTCGGACGGTTGGACGTGTTCCCCGAAGATGACCTGGGGGTCCGATCCGCGATACGAAACCTGTACGGTTTGGATGAGCTTCCCGACAAGGCGACCAGCCGCACGATAGCCGAAGCGTGGCGTCCGTACGCTTCGGTGGCCAGTTGGTACTGCTGGCGGAGCCTGGATCTGGCGAGGAAGAAAGGTTCTGCCGGGTGAACTTCATCGATGTTGAATGATTTACCCAATGCGGAATTGTAGAATCAGGCGCCATGGAACGCTCTGGCGACACGACACGCGATGCTGCTGGCCAGCCTTCGACGGCGGATGAGATCCTGGACTTCCTCGCGAGCTGCGGGGACCTTCCCACCGATGCGAACCCCCAGACGCTGATTAAGCAAGGTTGGAAAGCATCTCGGCAAGAACGACCGGACATCGCTCATCATTTCTTTGTGGCTGCGGCTGCGTCGGCTCGCAAAACCAAAGACACCTCGGCACTCGGACGAGCACTTACCGCTTTGGCAGACAACGCGTTCCATTATTTTCCGGACGCGACCGCCGACCTGTTCTACATCAGGGAAACGCTTTCTCACCACGCCGAGGGGCTATTAAGGTCCGCGGGTGATGGAAAAGGCCTCGCCGAGTCGTTGCGTGTGAAAGCGTCGATCGTACCGGGTGCAAAGGGTCGGGAATTGCTCGAAGAAAGCTTTCGAATCTGTCAGCGGCTAGGCGACCCCAAGGACGTCGTCCGCAGCCTGGAGCGCCTGGGTACACATGTTGGACTTTACGGGAATGCGCCTGAGGCGCAGGCGATCAAGCGCCAAGCGATCGACATAGCCCGCGTACTTAACGATCAGGAGCTAATTGCGGATTTACTATTCTCGCTGGCGATCAAATATGATGGGAGCCAGAACGAGCGTCAAGCAGTATTAGATGAGGCCCAGCTTATCTACGGTAAGCTGGGCCGGAAGTCCGACCAGGCGAGATGCTTGCTGTTTTGTGCAGAACTTGCCTGCGGCGACTCGGATTATGACGGCAGATCGACTCGCCTCGAAAAGGCAGTTCGAATAGCGCGCGAAGCTGGTGACCGCTCACTTTGCGGCACCTGCCTGAAAACACTCATTGACGTGCTCCGTTCACAAGGCGGCAACCTTTCGCGAATTGAAGCACTTGAGGAAGAACAGAAAGCGACTCCCTACGATGAGGTTCCAGCCGAATTTGCGAAAGAACTCGAAGGGGCATTTGCTACAAGCGATCCGGAAGCTTCACTTTTGGCCGTAAGGAGGGCGTTTGGCGGCAAACCGCGTCCTCAAATCCACAAGAAATGTAGTATTCGCAACTGGCTGCTGAGAATCGGGTGCGCTCTCGCGATCCTCCCGCGTCCGAATTGCTGAAAAGGATCAGCCGCGTATCAGGGCGCTGCTCCACGCATCCGTGCTGCAGCCCGCGTCGCGGCGTCCGTATCCACTCGCTGGAGAAAGCTTTGGAAATCCTTCTGTGTCGCCTTCGGCGCAAGTACGAGTACACGACCTCTTTCCGGATCGACGGTGATTCGAGCTGGTCTATCCGATTGAAATTCAGCGCGGATCTTGGCCATGGTCGCGTCCGCTCCCAGGTTGCGAACCGTGTAAACCACGACCATGTCGGCCTCGCCTGGAGACACGGGCGTCAGCAAACCGCGGGAGGCGACGAATCGTCCGAAGCATTGGCGAGAAGCCCCTTGATCTAAGTCGACGTTGAACTCGCCTCGGGAGCACAACCAGTCGACCAGCGACCGGGGACCAATTCGTGGCGGGACAATCTGTGAATCCCTTTTCTGTGAAGCGGACCAGAGCTGGTCAAGTTCAGGCTGCGTGGCACCGAGAACCATGAGGCGTGCTGATTCCACGTCGCCCGCAGCGAGAAACCGATGGAACTTTTCCGCGGTTCGCTGAGGCCACGTGTGCCACCACCACGTGCATGCCACCAACACGGGCATGGCCAGCACGGATCGAAGCCCGAATTGAAACCAGCCCTTTCGTCTCTTATGCGTGCCACTCATCCGACCATCCTGGATTTAGTCCGTAGCGTACAAGTTCTCCAAGCCATGGGCATCTCGCAGGAGCCGCTGGTCCATCGCAAGCAGATGGAACCGCCGATTCCAGTGCCGATTGTGGTCATGCGTGGGCAGGTGATCGAGTCGTGGTCTGGCGGAAGCAACTTGTTGAAGCTACGTCGCTCAGTTTGTGCTGCGCGATCATCTCAGTGGGTGACGCGGACGTTGCGGAAGCCGGCAGATTCACCGAAGACGAGCAGGCTCACCGCAGTCTTGGGTTCGGCGAAGACCGCGTGCGCACCCCGGAACGTCACGTCGTTGATTTGCACGATGCTCTCCTGACCGCGGATAGCCAGTCGCACGGGATACCATTGGCCGGACTCGAGTTTGAACCGGTGCTCGGCGACCGCCACCGTAGCATCCTTGCCCTCCCCTTTCGATGGGTTCTTGGCCAGCGCCGCCACGGTGCGGGAAATGACCAGGCGGAAACTGCCGCCGGGCCGCTCAACGCGCAGCGAGATGCGATTAGCTCCTTGGAAGTTCACCTCGAAATCAATGGTGCCGTCGGTGAACTCTACCGCCGCCTTCAGCTGGGCGGGCTTGCCGGCCTCGTCGTTCGGCGCGGCCCAGACGCCGCCATCGCGGGCGGTCCATTCATCGGCGGAAACCGTCCACGGCCAACTCGGCAGCGATGTGAGAGTATCTTTCAGGAGCGACCGCCCCGGGATGGGTGCGAGCGCGGCGACCGCAGGGGCAACGGCTTTTGTTCCGGGCGGCGGCACTTCGCGGCTGTAGCCACCATCCCGGCAGCGTTCCAGAAGCGACTTCAGGTCGGCGACCACTTCCGGATGCTGAGCACTGACGTCCTTCATTTCGGCGGGATCCTGTTCCAGGTTGTAGAGCTGGGGACGGTGCTGGTCCTTGCGAGATTTGCGTGCGCCGGCGGAGATGTCATCCGCCGGCACGCCCTCGATCCACTTCCATGGGCCTTTGCGCAGGGCGAAAGTGCCGTCAGCACTATGTAAGATCACATCGTCGCGACCCCTCGCCGCCAGATCACCGAGGATGACCGGCAGAAAACTGCGGCTGTCTTCGGCACCGACCTTGACGTGCGGCAGCGGCTCGCCCACTACCGCAGCCACGGTGGCGAGAATGTCCACCAGGCTTATCGTGGCTTTCGTCACGGAACCCGCGGCAGCCTTGCCAGGCCAGCGCACCAGGAACGGGGAACGGAATCCCCCCTCCCAGACGTCGTGCTTGCCGCCGCGGAAGTCACCGTTGACTTTCAAACCTGCCTTGATGGCCGTGGTCTGCGCCAACCGCTCGATCTCCGGCTTGCAGACGCCCCCGTTGTCGCTGGCAAAAATGACGAGCGTGTTCTGCGCGGCACCGATGCGGTCGAGCGTTTCGAGGATACGTCCGACGCTTCGATCGAGTTCCTGGATCCAATCGCCGAACAGGCCGGCGGCGCTCCGTCCGGCAAGGTCCTGATCTGGCGTCACCGGATTGTGCACGGCCACGGGCGTGAAGTACAGGAAGAACGGGCGATCCTTGGGCTGCGCTTCAAGCCACTGCGAGGCCTTGTCGGTGAGAACCTTCATCACACGCTCGTTCTTCCGACGCGGCGCATCCAGATCGAGTATGCGCCCGGCACCCCTGCCCCCTTCGGTGTCCTCCGCCTCGTAGGTCGGTTTGAAATCGTCGTTGTCGGCGGAGGGTCCAGCGATCTTCATTCCGGCGGGGATTTTCCCTGACCGCAGACCGAAGACGAAACGGTTCTCCACATAAACACCGGTGAGATCCCCGTGATTGGACGGGACAGCAAAATGGTAATCGAACCCGATGTCGAGCGGCCCCGGCGAAAGCTCGGCGGTGTAATCCGCGCGCCATCTGGGCGACTCGTCCGCCCGACCGTATCCCAGATGCCATTTGCCGATGGCGGCCGTGTCATAGCCGTGCCTCTTGAGCAGCGAGGCCAGATTCAACCGGCCTGGTTCGATGTGCAGCGGGGAGAAAATGCCGAGCACCTCATGCGTGAGCGTCGTGCGCCAGCAATAGCGGCCGGTCAGCAGGGAATAACGCGTCGGCGAGCAGACGGAAGAAGTTGTGTTCGCATCCGTGAAGCGACGCCCTTCCGCAGCCAGGCGGTCGATGGCCGGCGTCTGGATCAGCTTCCGGTCGGCGCCGAGACAATTGGCGCTGCCGGAGCCATAATCATCGGCGAGAATGACCACGATGTTCGGCCGTTCGGCGGCGGGTAATGAGGCCGACAACGCCAGCAGCGGGGCGGTGAAGAGTGTGAGTGTGGCTTTCATTTGGGTTCGGTGCTTTCCTGGCCGCCTTGGTTTGATTGTTTCGTTGACATGCAGCTCCGTTCATGTGGGGACACTGGCACATCGGAAGGATCGCCGTGACGGACTGTCCTGTTCGATCCTTCGTGCTCTTCGTGTCCTTCGTGGTATTCCCCTCCAGTGCCATCTCGTGCTGCAAGTTCCTACTAGTGGTACGTTTCATTTGGTTACCGTCGCATCCAGTCCTTCCGGCAACGTATATATTCGATGCAGTTCGACAATTTCGCTGACGTACCAGGGCTTGCCGGTATTCTTCTTGAATCCCACACAGCGAGCCGGGTACCAGACGTGGTCCTGCTGCTTCCATTCGCTGAAGCGGTGGATGTCGCTTCGCCAGTCGATTCGCACGAGTCGCAAGGTTTCCTTGTCGAAATAGACGTCCATCGCGGGTGTAATCGATTGGCTGAGCCGCAGTCCAGCCAGGGCTTTGCCATCGTCTTCGATGTCCGTAATCGTTTCGACTTTGGTTTCCGGGTCCGTGAACGCTTCGAGCGTCCAGGCCCACACCAGTTTCGTTGCTGGTTCATCCTTCTTCTTCTGCCAGGCTCCTTTGCCGCTGCGATACCACCAGCGCTCGTGTCCATCGAATACCGACTCACGCGGATTACCGGGCTTCTCCAAATCCTTGCTCACGTTCAGCCGTTCCTGAATCGTGAACCGGTGCAACAGGTTGTCCTGGCCACCCGCGGCTTTGACTGCCTGTTCGACCATGGGGATGGAATTCTGTGCGGCTGCAAATCCACTGTGCGACAACAGGACCACGGCAGCTACAATCTGTCGATACATGGAAGTTCTCACCGTTGAAAATTAGACTTGCTCTCTGTGCGAATGTGCTACTTGAGTGTCTCTTGATAATACCACTGGCCACCGGCAAGTCGCCAAGGCCCGATGCCGGGCTTCTCGGGATTGCCGCCGAGCGTGACCACGATTTCTACACGCGCCGCTTTCTGAGACGCCCAGACCCTTCCGCAGGCGTCGTACACGGCGGTCAAGCTGCTCATCAGTAGCCCGGTTGGCCCCAAAGCTGTGCGAAGTGGAAGAGCAAAACGGTTCACGCGCCCGAGCAATTTTATCGCGGGTCAGGGCGACCTTCGAAGGCAAGGAATCACCGCTTCAGTCGCATCGCCTCCTCAATTGTGATCGCGCCGTCCAGGTTGCTGTCGAGACGCAGAAGGTTGTCTCGTTGGGCTGCCGGGATTTCGTCGCCGATCAGCTTGCCGTCGTTGTTTCGGTCAAGGCGTTTGAAGATGGCTTCGAGATCGAATCCGGGGCGACCATTACCTTCGTTCCCAATGTTGCGGCCCAATCCGCGTCGGCCTCCGTAGAGCGATGTGGATTCGCCCGCTTTCGCACCCGGCACGTAGTATTCGACGTAGCCAAGGTGCATTTCGTCGAATGTCTGGGCTCCCCAGCGTACGGTCTTCGTCGGATCGGGGTTGGCAGGGTTCTTTTTGCTGTTGTCGTACCAAGCAGTGAAGCGGAGCGTGTCTCCTGCCTGTAGTGACAAGGGCTCGAGGTAGCGATACAGCAACTGCCAGTTGAAATCATACCGGGGGATGTCGAGCAACGTCGTCGTGTCGCTGTTGGCGCGAGTGACTTCATACCTGCACGCCTTGCCGCGGACGTGCATGTGTGGCAGGAAGCCCATGATGGTCGCGTCCATCGGGAGTCGCAGGGTGGCTTCCTCACGGTGATTTTCCGCTCCGGGCGGAATGCTGATCCGGGCGTTGACGATCCCGGCGACGCGGACCTCGTGCTCTGGCGGTTCCTTGGCCCAGATCAGTCCGATACGGGTTTGGTCGGTCGTCGCGGTGCCATTCGGTGTGTAGTGCATCTGGAATTTGAGCTTGGCGTCCCTGGGAATTCGTTTGGCGAAGCCTGCGGGATAGACCAGCGTGCTGTTGCCAGGCACGTAGATACCCCAGAACCCAACCCGTTCGGTCGCCGCATCGTCGACGGGTTCTTCATCCTTGCTGTCATCCCCCTGGACGAACACCAGCACATGATGGACAACGCCCCGGTCGCCCGGCTGCACTTCAATAGCCTGCACCCATTTGTCTTCGGGGAGGTTCGTCTCGACGATGATGTTCTGGTAAGGCATCACGCCGGTGGCCCTGATCGGAACGGCCTTCGGGAACTGAAACACAGCGTCCGGTTCGCCGATCAGCCAGCCTTCGTCGAACTTGCGAGGCTGTGGAGCGTCGCGAAGGTCCCCTTCCGGTTTGCCGCCAGCGATCCACGCCAGCAAGTCCTGCTTCTCAGCGGTTGCCAGCGCGCGATCATTCGCCCAGGGCGTATGAACCTCGCCCGTCCCGGTATCTGGCTTCACTTCCGCAGCGAACCACGGAGGCATGATCTCGCGTTCAACCACTTGCTTCACCATCCCTGCGTGAGCGACGAGATCGTCATAGGTGTCGAGTGCGAACGGCGCGACGCCACCGGCGCGATGGCACTCGATGCAGTGCTGCTGGACGATCCGCGAGATGCGGTTGTGATAGGTCAGTTCGGTCGAAGCTGCTGACTTCGCGGGTTCTTCCAGGGCACAGCCGGGAGCTTCGGTCGCGGCGACCAAGGGCTGTTTTCCCCCGTTGATCGCAGCGAGTGCATCGGCCAGATACCGATAGCGCGGAGACTCGATGGAATAGCCGAACCCGTATTGATCGTCGATCGCGCCGTGGTAGACGATCGTCCGTGATGCATCGAGCACGATGACGTCCGTCGTGGTGAGTGCGCCGAGGCTGCTGGCCAGTTGGCCGTCCTGGTCATGCACGTAGATGGCTTTCCCATTGAATTGACCTGCTGCATCCTGCATTTCGGCTGGCTTGTCCGTGGCCATTGGATTGACCAGCACCCATACGATGCGGTCGCCGGACGTCTTGACCAGTTCCACGAGCGTCGGCAGGTACTTCCTGCTCAAGGGGCAACTGGTGCTGGTCATCGCGAGGACGACGATGCGATCCTTCGCAACCTCGCTGAGTTTGTGCGTCGTGGCGGCAAGGTCTGAGAACGTGACGTCGGGAACGAGACGGCCAATGCCATGATCGCCGGGACGAACAGGCCGAGGCCCTTGCCGCACGGGAGTTTCCATCGGAGTTGGACCAGTCGATGCAGGGGTCGTTGGCGCGGGCTTCAACACATCGTTGAACGCCCCTCGCACAAGTGCCCTCGCCGCTTCCGGCTTCGTGATCTCGCCGTTGCCATCGAGGTCCAGCCGCTTGAAGAACTCGGCAGCGGGCAACTCACCGGGAGTAATCTTGCCGTCCTGGTTGCGGTCGAGCCGATCGAATCGCTTCTCAATAGCATTCTGTGCCCACACGCGACGGGCGACCGGCAGGGCACATACGGCAACCGCAAGCACGGTGAAGACGATCGCAACACGACGACGTTTCATGTTTCGAGTTTCCAGATTGATGTCGAGATGTGCTTGGCACAGCCCGGAAGCTTCAGTTTCTACGACTCCGAATCTGTCGGAGTTCCTCGACTGTGACGAAGCCGTCTTTGTCCGTATCGAGCCGATCAAAAATCGCAGCCGGCAGTTCGTCTCGACTCAGTTTGCCGTCGCCGTTTCTGTCCCGATCTCGAAACGCCCGGTTTGCCCGAGACTCGCCGAATCCACCGCTGGTAATACCCGCCGCTTCGTTCACCAGTGTCCGGAATGTGCCATACGTCGGGGCCTTGTAGTTCTGAGTCTGGACCATGAAGACCGCGAAGAGCTTGTTCTTGCGGTCGATCCAGAACTGGGTGCCGTTGGCTCCGCCCCAGGAGTAGCCCCCTTCGCCATCAACGGCCCCACCCAGACCGTACTTCTGGCCCAATGATTCGGGCAGGTGATTCTGGAACATCAGGTCAACCGTGTCGGGCTTGAGCACCCGCACGCCATCGAGTTCCCCCCGGTTCATCAGCATCAGGCAGAAGCGTTCATAATCCTCGGTCGTACTGAGCAGGCCGCCGCCTCCCATGAACAGTTTTGTCTGTCGCGTCGGCGAGAATCGCTCGAAGGCCGGTCTGAGTTCACCGGAGGGAAGTTGTCGATAAAGTTGGGCGAGGCGGTCCGCCTTTGGTTCCGGCACCCAGAAATCGGTGTCGGTCATGCCGAGCGGTTGGAAGACTTGCTCTCGCAGGAAGGCATCCAGCGGCTGACCCGAGACGGCTTCGACATAACGGCCGAGAACATCGATGCTGGTCCCGTACTGATATTTCTCCCCTGGATGAAAGAGCAACGGCTGGCTGGCCAGCGCGCGCGAGTATTCCTCCAGCGTCGTGTTTTGGTCACGCGGTGGCATGCCCGAGAACGCAGGTTTTCCTGGAAGCTGGTAGTACAGCCCGCTGCTGTGGGTCATCAGCATCCGGGGTGTGATCGGATTCCGCGTGGGGACGAGTTTGTCCCCCTCACTGACTTTCGGTTCCCTCCATTCCGGCAAACGGTTCGAGATCGGATCATCGAGACTAAACTTGCCTTCGTCGAAAAGAACCAGCGCGGCCACGGTGACCACCGGCTTGCTCATGCTCTTCAGCCGGAATATCGCGTCCTTTGGCATCCGTGCCTGCGCCTCGATGTCCTGCCAGCCAAATGCCTCGAAGTAGCCGCGATGACCGTTCCGGTGAATCAGCCCGATTACCCCAGCGACCTCCCCATCTTCAACCGCTTGTTGCAACGCGTCGTCGAGCTTCGTGAGGACAGCGGGACTGAGGCCTGCCTGCCTGGTTTCTTCATCGTGCCGGCGTGCATTGAGACCGGATGCCGAATCCGCTGTCTGCCCATCAGTGCCGGGGGCATCGGGCGATGTTGCCGGGGTCTTACCGGTTGGCTTAAGATCCGCAGCCTCGGTTGGCGAAAGCGTTCCGTCACCATCAAGGTCAAACCTCTTGAACACGAGTGGATAGGGAAACTCTTGCGCGCTGAGCTTCCCGTCGCGGTCTTGATCGAGTCGATGGAACCAGACGGGAATCGGATTTTGAGCCAGAACCGGATTGGCAATTCCAGCCAGAAGGAAGAGGGAAAGCGTTGTTGGTTTCATGACTAGTTCGGCGTCGCCTCTCCATGCGGATAACGGTAGTCGGCCTTGTCGTCGGTCGAGACCTGCTTCGTCGAGCCATCCGACAGCGTGAACAGGAACAGTTTGCCGCCGGCGTGGTACACAATGGCACTGCCGTCCTTGGTCCAGCGCGGGTAGTCGAACCACACCTTCTTGCGCTCGGCATTGGCGAAGGGTGTGGCATTCTTGATCGTGCGGGCTTTCGCGTCGAAGTCGGCCACGTAGAGAGTGCGCCCTGGCATCTCGTTCTTTTTGCCGGGCTGGTAGTCGAAACAGATCTTCGTCTCATCGGGAGAGATGCTCACGCGGTCGAGGCTGCCGGTTTTCGCGAGTTCGCAGGTGACGCGTTCGAAGGACGGCTCGCCGCCGGGATTCGGTGTCATCAGGTAGTGGCCGTAGCCGAGATTGGGAGGTATCGCGGAAACGAAGAGGCGGCCATCGCTCACGGCGGAGTGGACCCAGGCGTGGTAACTCGGATCGGTGAGGGCGATTTCTTCACCGGGCTTGCCGCCGATCCTGCTCGCCATGATGTGGTAGCCCCCTTTCTCGCCATTCTTGCGATTCCAGAGGGGCGTGTTCTTTCCGTCGCGTGTCCAGGTGGGATTGAAGTCGGTGTACGTTCCGTCGGAGAGCGCGTGAAAACCGGTTCCGTCGGCGTTGATGATGCAGAGCTGAGTGATCCAGTTGCTCACGACAGGATCGTTCTTGAGGCGGCGGAAGAAGACGAGGTGATCGCCGGTCTTCGACCACGACGGTTTGAAGTCCCAGTGGCCCGTGGTGATCGGCTTTCCTTCCGGTTGGCCCAACACGTTGACGTGGATTTCGCCGTCTTTGTAATACGACGAACGATGGCCGTCTCCGGCCCGCGTCGCTGCCACGCCCATGGTGGATATCAACAGAAACACATGAGCTGAGGTCGAAATCAAGCGATGAAGCATGGCGGGTTCCTTTCGCGATCTTGCAGTGTCGCACGACGGCAACATGGAGCTAATGTCGCGTGTCGCTGGAATATCAACAAGCACAGGCTGTACTTGAGGGAAGTGGCAGTAGCCAATACGGTTATGGCGTCGCTGCGATTCATGGAGAATTCACCGCTTCTCTTGAGACCGGACCTTGGCGAAGAACTCGCGAACGTCGCGGACGAGGACTTCGGGTTGCTCCATCGCGGCGAAGTGGCCGCCACGCGGTTCGTCCGTCCAGTGGATCACGTTGGGCACGGAAAGCTCGACGGCCGCTCGGGCCGGGACGTTGATCTCTTTGGGAAATAAGATGAAGCCGATCGGCGCGGGAGGCCCGATGCGGGTCTCGAAGGGCGTCATCGACGGCGGGCGCGGCGCGGGATGCTGGCTTTCGTGGTAGATCCGCACCGCCGAGGGCATCGACTCGGTCACCCAGTAGATGGTGATGTTCGTGAGCAGGGCGTCCCGGTCAAAGCTGTTCTCCAGTTGGCCGTGGTGGTCGCTCCAGGCCCAGAACTTGTCGACAATCCAGGCGGCGAGTCCGGCGGGCGAGTCGTTCAGACCATAGCCGAGCGCCAACGGCCGCGTTCCCTGGATGGCCGCGTAAGCCTTGTGGTCGGCGAGTTCCGCGATGCGCTGCTGGGCCCGCGCCCGCTCCGCGTCGGTCGCCTGATCCATGGCCCCCATCGGCGGAAAATTGCTGTGAGCCCCGATACAATGCGGGTCGTTGGCGGCGAGCCAGCGCACGATGCCGCCCCCCCAGTCCCCTCCTTGCGCCCCGTAACGTTCATAGCCGAGCCGAGCCATCAGCTTGGCGATCATTTCGGCCATACGCTGGCTGCTCCAGCCGGGTTCTCTCGGCTTGGATGAAAAGCCGAAGCCCGGCAGCGAAGGGACTACAACATGAAACGCATCCTCAGCCTTGCCGTCGTGTGCTACGGGATCGGTCAATGGCCCGAGAACATCGAGGAACTCGACGAACGAGCCGGGCCAGCCATGCACGAGCACCAGCGGAGTGGCGTGTTCGTGCTTCGACCGCACGTGCAGAAAGTGCAGGTCGAGTCCGTCGATCCGCACCTTGAACTGCGGCTGGGCGTTGATGCGTGCCTCGTGCGCTCGCCAGTCGTAACCCGTGCGCCAGTAATCGCAAAGGTTGCGCATCCAGGCGACGTCGGGACCACGATCCCAGCCGCTGCCGGGAATCTGATCCGGCCAACGGGTCTTCGCCAACCGCTCCCGCAAATCGTCGAGCACTTCCTCCTGGACGCTAACGCGGAAGGGTACGGGCGGCTCCGTGGTGGAGGCTGGATTCGGCATCTGCGCCGGTACCGGAGCGGCAAACCCTAACAGAATTGCCAGCAGAGCGGAGGCTCTCATGGTGTATTTCTCTCTCTGTCGACGGCAAGGAGGGCGCCGGTCTCGTTCCCCGCCGCCTCGGTCGGCTTGCGCTCCAGCGTCCAGCGCACAGGTGGTGTGCACCAACGTCATGATGAGGAAGTGTTGTGCCTGCATGGTTCAGTTACTCCAGCGGTCCCTTCTCAATGGGCTCTTTGATGCAATACAGCCGGGCTGACGTGCGGATCAGCAGCCGGTCTCCCGCGATGGCCGGACTGGCCATGCCCATGTCGTCTTCGGCCAGCGCGTTCGTGTGCAGCAGCTCGAACTGGTCGCTGTCTTGCAACACGAACGTCACGCCGTCTTCGTTCAGGCAGAAGATCTTGCCTCCGCTGGCCCACGGAGACGATGTGAAGGCCCGACCGTTGGGCAATCGCCTTGGACTGAAGTACTCCTTGCCCGTACGAGCGTCGTAGCAAGCCAATAGGCCGCGGTCGTACAGGACAAAGAGCCGGTCGCCCGAGACGAGCGTGCACGGGTTGTACGGCCCGGCCTGCGGTCGCGACCAGGCGATGAACTCGTTCGACGTCGCGTCATCGGTGAGTGAGATGTCCCCGATGGCACCCGGTTGGATGGCATAGATCGGCCGCAGCGTGTCGCCGACGTATCCTGAGGACACAAACAGCTGCCCGTGTGCCGTGAATGGCGTGGCGATCGTGATGCTTGACATCCCGTTCAATGACCAGAGCAGTCTTCCCTCGAGGTCATACGACCGCACCGCCCCGGTACCCGGAGTCACGATCTCGGTGCGACTCTCGTGTTCCCAAACGAAGGGCGTCGCCCAGTTGCTTTTTTCACCGCGCGGAATTCGCCACAACTCCTGCCCCGTCTTCGCATCCAGGGCGAGCAGGTACGATTCCTGCTCGTTGTCGTTGCAATAGTAAAGTCGCCCCTGATGGAGCACAGGCGATGCCGCCGTCCCCCAACCAAGTCGCATCGGCAGCGGAGCCAGTTCGTGCCGCCAGAGTTCCTCGCCAGCGAAGTCGAAGCAGCAGATCCCGACAGCTCCAAAACAGCAATACACCCGCTCACCGTCGGTCACCGGCGTTTCTGAGGCGAAGCTGCTCTTGATGTGAATCGATGACTTTGGCTTCCCCTCGTGGACCTGTCGTTCCCAGCGAATCGCTCCGGTCTCAAGGTCGAGGCAGATGACTCTCCATTGATGAACCGCGTCGGGCGGCACTGGCCGATTGCCGCCGAAGTAAAGCCCTTTCTTCACATCCTCGGAGGTGCCGGTGCTGATGACGGTCGTGAGAAAGACATGGCTCCCCCAAACCACCGGCGATGACCATCCGCGTCCGGGAATCTCGCGCTTCCACGCCACGTTCTCGGTCGCCGACCAGCGATCGGGGAGATTGCTTTCCGCAGCCACACCGCGAGAGCCAGGCCCGCGGAACTGGGGCCAATTCGTTTGGGCATGGACCGCCTGGGTCGACAGAATGACCGCAGCGGAAAACGCCAACAGCGCGTGCCTGGTTCGATTCAACTCGCTTCGGATACGACAGGAAATCGTGCTCACGTTATTGAATTGCTCCTTTATAAATTCACGCCGTATCGCGGTGGTTCATGCCGGTGCCGAGGTCGCCGCCGTCGAAGCCGCCAAAATCGAGCACGCGGTCCTTGTCCTGCGCAGTGAGGTACAGAGGACTCCGAGGAGCAGGATAGAGTGCTGGCGTTTTTTGGGAGTCATGGAGCGGCGAGGTTCAGTTCGTGGCTCTTATCCGCCGCGATGGCGGTGAACGTCTTCGTATTCCCTCTCAGCAGCGTCACCTTCACTTCTGCGCTGGTGGCTTTGCCGAGACCGAAGTGTGCATCCAGGGCACCGCCGCTCTTGTAGCTGTGGTTGCTGTGAATCCAGCGGTGCTGCTTCTTGCCGTCGGCGGTGAGTTCAACGTGCGCACCGATGAGTTCGGCGTCTTTGAGGCCGGTGAAGGTGAGGTGGAGCCAGTGATTGGCTTTGCCGCCATGCTCGCCTGTGTTCCAATAGACTTTGCTCTCGTAGCGGGCGACGTCGAGGGCGACGCCGGTGTTGTCGGGGTCGGCGGCGAAGAAGAGGTCGAGCAGGCCCTCGCCGTTCAAATCGGCAGCTTCGGCAGAGATGCCTCCGTTGTCGAGACCGCTGAAAGTTGTGGGTTTCGGCTCGAACATCCCGCCGCCGCGGTTCATCCACAACATCGCGCGAGTCGGCAGATTGGGATTCTCGCGACGGTCGAGTGCCACAAAGTCCAGCCAGCCATCATTGTCGAAGTCACCAAAGACTCCGTCGGCGTAGTAGGGTCGGTTCTCCAGCGGATGACGCGAAGGGACGCCGGGCTGACTGCGTGTCGCACCGAGCGGACGCCAACGCCGATGCGCATCTGACATCGGTTGCTCGAAGAACGCGTGCCATTGGCGATAGTTCCAGTTCAACGCCGCAAGCCCCGTCACCTCGGTGCATTCTTCAAACCGGAAGCCGCCCAGGTTTCTCCAAAACCGTCCGCCGACATCCTCGGTTCGCGGCGACCAGCTTGAATCGCTGGGTCCGATGGCGAGGGCATCCTGCAAACCATCGTTGTCCACATCGGCAAAGAAGAGGTAGGGCAGGCCGGGTGCTTTGGCCGCGGTGGCGTTTTCGTAGACTTGCTTCTCGCGGTCGTAACACAGGCTCGCTTCACAGGCGAAGCCGTTGCCGGTGACCTTCTCGAAACGTGTTTCGCCGGCTTCGCGGAAGAGGTTCTTCCAGCAGAAGACTCCTTGCCGGTATTCTCCCGGCGAGTAGGGCAAGAGCGGCTCGCGCAGGTCGATGTGGCACGATTGAATGAGGTCGAGGTCTCCATCGGAATCAAGATCACGAAACGCCAGGTTCGGACCGGCTTTGTCTTTCGCACTGTCGTGATAGAAGCCACCGAAGTCCGGAGCGGTGTCGCCGCCGCCGAAGTCTTCAAACTTGCCGTCTTCGAACTTCGCGCCATTCGGCCTGAAAACGTAAAGCCGGGAGTGCGGCAGGCCGCCCATGGCATTGCCGATGTTGTCGCAGCCAATCGCAATATCGAGCCAGCCGTCGCCGTTCACGTCGCCGATGGAGGATTGGCGGTTGTAGGCGCGTTCGTTGCGCGTGCCGATCTTCGCCGACGCATCCACGAATCGGTCCCACGCGCCATCGCTGAGCAGGAAGGTGTTGCCCAATAGCGGCACGTTGCCGCGATTCTCGTTGGCCTGCATCGGCGAGTGCCGCGTGATGAAAATGTCGAGGAAGCCGTCGCCGTTGAAGTCGGCTAGATTCGGCACCTGAGCGCGACCTCCAAACTGCTCCGGCGTCAATGTCGAGCCGCGAATCTCGACGCGATGCTCGCGAAAGCGGAAGCCTCCTTCGCTAATCAAGACCATAAGTTGATCGATGGCGGTGAGCCGTCGGCTGCGCTGTACATTGCCCGTGGTCGTGCCCACGACGCCTGGCAGCGACACCGGCGGTGAGACGGCTGCGATGAAATCCGGTCGCCCGTCGCGGTTCAGGTCGGCGATGGCAAAGCCATTGACCCCTTTGCGAATATCTGTCAGTCCAGGGACGTGTACGCACTCGAAAAGCTGCCCAGTGCCAGCCGCATCGCGCACCGCATCGCAGTAGGGCAGTTGCTTGAGCGTTGGAACTCCATCAACAGGCTGCGGCGTCGCGGGAGTGGCTGCATCGGGCCGCTCACTCGCTGGCTCAGGTCGATTCCGACTGGCCAGATAGCGGCGAAACTCGTCGGGACTGACCGAGCCGTCCTGGTCCGCATCGGCAGCACGGAAGCTGTCGGCACTTGGTGCCTCGTCGCGCGTGATTTTCCCGTCATCATTCTTGTCGAGCCGTTTGAATGCTGCCGTACCCTGCGAGTTTTGAGCAAACGCGGGGACACTCCACGAGCAACTCAACGTGATCGCCAGTGAATATCCGATGATGAGTCGAGTCGTGAACTTCATCGCTTTCAGTTCCCCCGCCGATTCCGAAAATAGGCGCGCACCTCTTCGGGCGTGGCGAAGCCGTCCTTGTTGACGTCGACCGCGTTGAAGACGCCAGGTCGTGGATACTCGTCGCGAGACAGTTTGCCGTCGCCGTTCGCGTCGGCAGCTTTGAAGGCTCCGTCGATTCGATTGGCGGCCGGTCTGCGGCGCCGTGGTGTGGCGTCCGCCTTCGGCTTGCCGCCGGGTTCGGCGTTGCGCTGATCCTGCCGCATCCACTTCGCCTCGATCGTTCCCTGCTCCCATTCCGCGAACGCGGCTTGCAGTTCCTTGAGCTTCTCGCGATGGCTCGCCGTAAGGTCGTGCTGCTCGGCGATGTCGTCCCGAAGGTTGAATAGCATCGCGTCGCCAAGTTGCGGAATCTCGACCAGCTTCCAATCGCCCACGCGTGCTGCATGTTGCCGTCCAGCCCGCCAGAAGAGCTTCTCGTGTGGATGTCCGTTCGCCTTGCCGGTGAGGAAGGGCAGCAGATTCACGCCGTCGAGCCGTTTGTTGTCGTCTAACCCAACTCCAGCAGCCGCCAGCGCTGTGGCGTGGCAATCGAAACCCATCACCATCTCGCGGTAAGTTTGACCTGCCGGAATGGTTCCCTTCCATTGCATCGCAAACGGGACGCGGATGCCACCTTCGAACATCTGGCCCTTATAGCCGCGCAGAGGGTCGTTGCGGCTGGTGGTTGCTGCGGTCGGTCCGCCGTTGTCGCTGTAAAACATGACCAGCGTGTTCTCTTCCTGGCCAAGCTCGCGGACCTTGGCCATCACGCTGCCGACGGCGTCGTCGAGGGCACTCAACATGCCCGCGTAGGTCTTGCGTTTGCGGTTGGTGATGTGTGGAAAGCGGTCCTGATACTTGTCCGTGGCTTCGAGCGGTGAATGTACTGCGTTGAACGGAAAGTAGAGGAAGAACGGTTTACCTTCGCTGCGGCTGACGAACTCCACTGCTTCGCGGGCAAACGCGTCGGTGATGTAGTCGAACTTCTCGTCGACTGTGGTGCCGTTGCGATACAGCGGATTGCGCGGCGGGTTCTCAGGAAAGAACGACCGCGCGCCCGAGTGAAATGCGAAGGTGTGATCAAAACCGCGCTCATGTGGGCGAAGCCCCTCGTTGAAGCCAATGTGCCACTTGCCGACCATGCACGTCGCGTATCCGGCCCCCTTCAGTTTTTCCGCCAGGCAGGGAATCTCGCGTGGCATCCCGAAGTTGGGCGACGCATAGCGTTCCGGCCCGGAGTTGTGTTCGAACCCGAACCGATGCTGATACATCCCGCTCATCAAGCCGGCCCGCGACGGCGAGCAGACCGGATGCGTCGCGTATCCATCCGTGAATCGGACGCCATTGTTCGCGATGGCATCAACGTGTGGCGTCGGAATATCGTTGCAGCCGTACACGCCGATGTCGGCGTAACCGAGGTCATCCGCAATGAAGATAATGATGTTGGGCTTGTCGGCAGCAGACAGACTGCTGCTCATCAGACACACGGCAAGTGCGAATAGTCGTGTCATGCCTTTGACCAACGCGAACGGAGGATTCATGTCAAGTTCCCCTTGGAAAGCTCTGCTTCGATGATCCGATCCTGACCACAGCAACAGGGTTCATCGCCAGGCTCGACCGTTCGGATGGTGAGATAGGTCATCGTTGGCGTGTGGTACTCGATCTCGGCATGCCGCACCCCGGACGGGATGAACACGATCTCGCCAGGGCCAGCGACGATTGTCTGGCCGCCAAAGCGGTAAGTGGCTCTCCCTTCCAGGATGTAGAACACTTCCTCAGCGGCATGCTCGTGCTCATAAGCGGGATGCGTCGCCGTGTCGCGTATCACCGTACGATGCACATGCAATCGCCGAGCTCCCTGAGGCGATCCAACCAGTGATTCGTAGCTGATGCTATGTTTGCTCATCGATTACGTTCCGCTGAAATGCTCCGCTGAGATGAAAGTGGTCCTCAGACCAGAATGCCTTCATGCACGCGACCCTTGACGTCGGTCAGCCGCATGTCGCGGCCGGCGTGGCGGAAGGTGAGGCGTTCGTGGTCAAGGCCGAGCAGGTGCAGGATCGTGGCGTGCCAGTCGTGGATGTGAACTTTGTCGACGACGGCTTCGTAACCGAATTCGTCGGTGGCTCCGTACTGGAAGCCGCTTTTGACTCCGCCGCCGGCCATCCACGTCGTGTAGCCGGTGTGGTTGTGGTCGCGGCCATCGCCACTTTGCCCATACGGCGTACGGCCGAACTCGCCGCCCCACAACACGAGCGTGTCCTTCAACAGTCCCCGCGCGGCCAGGTCGGTGAGCAGTCCCGCGATCGGCTTGTCGGTCGCGCCGGCGTGTCTGCCGTGGTCTTCTTTCAGGTTGCGATGCTGATCCCAGCCGCCGTGGCAGACCTCGACGAATCGCACTCCGGCTTCCAACAGTCGCCGGGCCATCAGGCATTGCCGTCCGAAGTCGTCGGTTTCTGCTGAGCCGATACCGTATAGTTGCTGTGTTGCTGGCGTCTCTTGCGACAGATCGATGACCGGCGGCAGTTCTCCCTGCATGCGATAGGCGAGTTCATGTGCTTCACTCAAGCCCGCAATGAACGGGTCGTTCCGATCCCGCTCCTCTGCCGACGCATTGAGCGACCGGATGAAGGCCAACTGTTCTTTTTGCGCCCCCTGCGTGCGAGGGCTTTTCAGGTTGGCGATTTGAGCCCGCGAGATTGGCTGGCGGTTCGTGCCGATCTTTGTCCCTTGGTAGGACGCTGGCAGAAAGGCGCTACCAAAGTTTGTCGAGCCTCCGTTATATGCCGGGGCGCAGATTGTCACGAAGCCGGGCAGATTCGCGTTCTCGGTCCCCAGGCCATACAGCACCCAGGCTCCCATCGAAGGTCGCGGCGACGTCGAGATGCCGGTGTGCATCTGAATGAACGCAGGCGGGTGAGCCGGGATGTCGGTCTGCATGCTGTTGATGAGGCACAGCTTGTCGGCGTGATTCCGGACTTCGGGATAGAGGTCCGAGATCCACAGTCCCGATTCGCCCCCACGCCGAAATTCCCACAGCGACGGCATTAGTTTGCCATTGGGGACTT
>JBFWYF010000024.1:0-21223 GCA_050186685.1 Pirellulaceae bacterium | reverse complement strand
AACTCTGGCCGGCGACGACGCGATCACCATCCAGGCCGGTACCACCTATACCGGCGGCATTCGCGTCGAAGCCGGTGAGCCGACCGAGTCGGATACCATAACCCTGGTTGGAACCGCTGGCGCAGACGCTGTAGCCGTGTCGTTCTCGCCGACGGGAGACAGCGTCACGGGTATCGTGAGTGGACCGATTGTGCTGGTCGGCGTCGAAGCGCTGAGTATCATCGGCAATGGCGGGACAGACATCGTCAGTCTGAACAACCTGGGAACCTCGACGGGGTTGAAAACGCTGCTGCTATCCGCGGCCACGGCGAGTTCGCTCGCCGTTACCGGCACGGCGAATTCGGACACCTTCACGGTGGCTCCCACCGCGGCGGGGGCGGGCACCATGCGTACCGCCGCAGGCCCGCTCGTCACCTACGCAGGGTTCGGCGGCAATGTGACCGCTCACGGCGGCGCGGCTGGGTTCGACGTGTTAGCGCTCATCGGTGATGACTCACCGAACACCGTGACCGATGGCCCGACCTCGGTGACACTGAACGGCGGCACCATCACGCTGGGAAGCAACCTCAGCCGGCTCGAAGTCGCCACCGGGGGAGGACAGGACTCGATCACGTTCGACGAGCTTACCCTTGCGATACCCGTAGTGATCGATGCGGGCGACGGCGACGACATCGTTGCCGCCAACGGGAGCGCCGGTAGCTTCACGATCTACGGCGGCGGTGGGGCCGACAATATCTCGGGCAGTGGCCAGGCCGACACCATCGACGCCGGCACCGGGAACGATACGGTCCAGGCCGGCGCGGGCGATGATCAGGTCCTGGGCGGCGACGGGAACGACCTTCTCGACAGCGGCACCGGAGTCGACACAATCCTGGCCGGTGACGGGAGCGATACCATTACAGGCGGGTCCGGCAACGATGTCCTGCTGGGCGGCGAAGCCGCGGATACGTTCCTCTGGAATCAGGGTGACGGAAACGACGTCGTCGAAGGGCAGGCGGGGCAGGATATTGTCGTCTTCTCCGGTGATGCAGCCGCCACCGATACCATTTTCCTGTCCGCCTTGGGGACACGCGTCGCCCTCACGCGCACACAAGGGTCTGTCGACTTGAGTATGGCCGGTATCGAAACGGTGCGGCTGAATGGTGGCTCCGGCAGCGGTGGAGCGGATGCGTTCACCGTCGGCACCTTAACTGGCACGGAAGTACAGCTCGTCGAAATCGATCTCGGCGTGGTGGGGGACGCCGACCAGGTAACCGTACAAGGCTCGGCCGCGTCCGAATCGATGAACGCCACGACCGACGGGTCGGAGATCCTCGTGGGAGGCCTGATTCCCGCCGTACGCATCGTCCGGGGCACGGCGACGGAAGATCAACTTCAACTGAACGGTCACGCAGGGCACGACACCATAACGGTGGGAGCCGGGGTCAGCAGTTGGGCGCGCGTCACCGTCGACGGGGGGGACGGAGACGACATCTTGTCCGCAGAGGGACCAGCCACGCTCCGAGGCAATTCCGGCAATGACCGGCTGACGGGCAGCAGCGGCGATGACACGCTCGAGGGAGGCAGCGGCGACGACGTTTACGCCGGCGGCGGGGGCAGCGATGCGATCACGGATCCAAGCGGCAACGACACGATTTTGGTGGCCGGCACGAATGGCCAGGACATCATCACGTTATCGTCCAATCCTGCTGGCACCGATCTGATCGTAACGGTCAACGGCTTGACCACGATCTATGAGAATGCATTCGCGGCTGGAATCGAACGCGTTGAGGTCTCGGCCGGCAGCGGCGACGACTTGCTCGTGGTGAATAGCGCCCACGGGGCTATCCGATTCAGCCAAGGCATCGCCTACGACGGGGGCGCGGGCACCGACACATTGCAACTCGAAGGCGGAGTGGCCAGCAGCAACGTCTATTCTCCCGGACCGGGACCGGGCCAGGGCACCAGCCAGCTGGTCATCGGCGGCAACACGCAACGCATCGTGTTTGCTAACCTCGAGCCCGTCATCGATCTGGTAGGAGGTCCCATCCAGATCCAGGGCACCGCCGCGGACAACACCATCAGCTACTCAGCAGCTACGGCGGCACGAGGACGGGTCGAGATCGACAACTTCGAACGGCTCGACTTCGAGAACAAGACAGACGTGACAATCCGTGGCGAGGCCGGACGTGACACGTTCAGCCTGGCGCCGGCCAACAGCGGCTTCTCGGGAGCGATGACGGTCCAGGGTGGCGAACCGGTCGACGGGGACGTGCTGCTCGTCCGCCAGGCGGCTTCCGCTACGAACGTGAACATCGATCTGAGCACCACTCAGATCACGGGCGTCCTGCCTGGCCGCCTGCTGGCCTTTGACTCGATAGAGGAGGTTTCCGTGATTGGCGCTGCCGGCACCAGCCAGCTGGCCGTGACGGGTGCCGCCTTCTACGACATCTTGCCGCTCGCGGCGCTGGACGAAGGGCGCATTCTTTCGGATTCGATCCCCATCGCCTTCCGCGGTTTCGGGGCAGGTGATCTGGTGACGTTGTCGACCACCATCAGCCCGCGGCGCGTGACGGTTCACGGGACAGCCTCCGCCGATGAAATCTCCGTCGAGGCAACCGGTCGGATCGCGATTGCGGGCCGCGCTACCGTGGCTCCGGTCGGCGTCACGGACATCGCCGTGAACAGCCTGGGCGGCGGCGATGTGCTCTCCGTGGCGGGTGGGCACGGCTATGCTACGGTCTCGCTCCAGGCCGGGGATGGAGCCAGCAACGATCGCGCGACCTTGCGGGGAGATGGCAGCACGACGACGGCCGTAACGCTGGGCGGCCTGGCCACGACTGTGGCAGGGGGCGGACTGGGGACGGTCGCCGTGACGGGAATCGCCTCGCTGGCAGTTAGTAACTCGGGTGGGGCGAATGACGCGATTCTGTTCGACGGCACGTCCCTTTCGGAGGTCTTCCAAGTCGCCCCGAGCGGCGCCGACTCCGCCCGCATCCAGGTAGGCACCCAGCTGCCGGTCGTGGACGCCACCACCGCCGGGCCACTCGTGATCCAGGCGGCCGGCGGAGGAGACGACGTGCTGGCCATTCAGCTCACCTCGGCGGCCGAGTCCGTCGCCATAGACGAGACAGCGGTTCAAATCAGCGCCGGCGCTACCCTGAAGACCATCCAGTATGCCGCGGGCAACATCGACTTGCTGCGCGTCAGGACCGGTGCCGGCCAGGACACAATCACCGTCGCGACTTCGTCCGCCACGCCGCCAATCTTCCTGGATGGCGAGGATCCCATCGGCGGCATTCCTGGCGACCAGGTTGTGCTGCAATCGAGTGGACTGCCGGTCCAGTTCCACGCCGGGCCGGAATCGGACGAAGGGTCTTTCCAAGTGGGCACGCACGCCCCGGTCAGCTTCGATCATCTCGAGAATGCGACCGTGTTCGGTGGAGCACCCGGATCGTCGGTGACTATCACGGGAACCAACGGATCCGACTCGATTTCGGTAATCGCCCGCGACGGTTCGTATCATCCGCTGGCGGATGGCCGCCAGGACTTCTCCGTGGCCGTCAACGGCTGTCCGCAGTTAGCCCTGTTGTTCCTCGACATGCCGGCGGTCAACTTGCAGGGGCGTGCCGGCAACGTCCACAGTTCGGTCCGGACGCGCGCACCCAACGCCGCGGTCTGGGATGTCGAGGTCAGCGTCGACGGCGGCGTCCCATCCACCACCGGCGATCAACTGGTTATCGAAACTCCTTTCGGCAACGTCGACATCGTCCGATACACGCCAGGTACGGGCCCCGATAGCGGAATCCTGTGGATCGATGCCACGAACGACGGCGATTCGCCGGACGACACGCACGTCGTGATCAACGCCATCGAGACTCTCCGGTACGACGGCGAGTCGGGTCCGGACCAGTTGACGGTGGCCGGGTCGGGCGCTGACGACGCTTTCTTGTTCACGGCAGGTCCAGCAGCCGACGAAGGCCACCTGCGAGTGAATCAGACTCTGTCCATCCAGTTCGAACAACTAGGCGCCAACGGCCTGTTGCGGATCGACGGCGAGGGACAGACGCAAGCCGACTCGCTGACTGTGCTCGGCACACAGGCCAACGATGTTTGGACGGTCGGCAATCCATCCGGCATCAATACGGTGGTTCTTGCTACCGGAGCAGTCGCCCATCTGGCCTTGCATCAAACCGGAATCGAAACCTTGCGACTGGATGGCCAGGGTGGAGACGACTTGTTCCAGGTCGAGAATAATGTGCTGCCCTACACCGGCGGCATCTTCCTGGACGGCAACGGCCCGGCGTCCGCAGATCGAGTCGTCGTCCGGGGACGGGCGAATGCGGACGACGTCGTGGAGCTATCACTCTCTTCCACCAACGACGTCATTACGGGGGCGGTCGGAGGCATCATCACCCTGACCGGTGTGGAGCAGTTGTCGGTGCTGTCCGACAGCGGCAACGACCAGCTTTCCGTCCGGGGACTGGGTGGCACGAGCCAGCTGCAGTCGGTACGTCTCGATGCCGGCGGTGATGCCGCGGACCGTTTTACCTTACACGGTTCGAGTGGAGCGGACTCCATCGCAATCACACCGTTCAGTCCTACGGAAGTCGTGGCGGCCGCGCCAGGTGCGGGACCCGTCGTGACCGTGACACTGCATTCGGCTGCGACGAGCACCTTTACGGTGAACGGCGAGGGCGGCGAGGACTTGGTGACGGTAAACGGGTCGGTACAGAGCGAATTGATTCGAGTTCATCGGACGGCAGGGGCTTCGAGCGTTGACGTGGGCGGCTGGAAGCGTGTCACACTGGTCGAGAACTCGCCGAACCAGCTCCTGGTCGATGCCCGATTAGGCGCAGATACGATCCACATCACGGGCAGCGGAGGACCGGAGCTGCACGTCCAGGGGGGCGGCCCCGGCGCTCAAGGGGGAGACCGACTGGTCGTCGAGGGCGACGAGGGTACGGCCAACACGTTCGTGCTGGCCCCCGGGTTCGCAATGGGCGAAGGGGTCATTTCGCGCAACGGCGAAGGAACGCGATTCAGCGGTATCGACAACGTAACGCTCGATGCGAACGGTGGTGGTTCCGGACCGGATCGCCTCGAGGTGGCAGGCACCGACGGTCATGACGTGTTCACCCTGCGGGCCAACGTCGGTGTCGATGGCAACACGACGGTTGCCAGCGGTGGCAGCCTGGCTACCAGCTTCCTGCCGGCCATCGTCTTCCAGGAATTCGACAACCTGGCCGGTCCATCCGCCACATCCGTACTCCTGCGGGGCCGCGGAGGCGACGATTCCTTCACGGTCTATCAGGCGGCCGATTGGGCGGTCCGGCGCATCGAGCTCGATGGAGGCGCGCCTGGCGCGAGCGACTCCGCTCAAATCCTTGGTGATGCGTCGCAAGACGACGCGTTCGTCTATACGCCAACGTCGATCAATTCCGGTGAACTCGCGGTAACAAGCGGATCCGCCACGACGCTGGTCGCCTTGACTGCGGTCGAGGCCTTGTCGGTCGACGCGCGAGGTCAGCTGGCCGCCGATTCTTTGGCCGTCACGACCAACCAGGCCGTCATCGTGCCCGCATTTCCACCGGGATCGGGCTCGATTCAGCCAGCTAGTGGCAGCGGGGCCGCGTTCCTCGCTCTGGCGTATCAACACATCGAGACGACTTCGATCTCCGGTTCCACCGCCGTGATTGAGGGCACCGCGGGCGATGACACGTTTACCATTACGGCCGCGGGGGTCGTCACGATCACGAATACGCTCGGCTTTGCGAACACGGTCGATGTCGCGGGCTTCGATCGAGTCATCGTCCACACCTACGCCGGAACGGATCGGGTCGTCGTCGAGCCCGGAACGCTGTTCGCTCAAGGCATCACCGTCCTGGGCGGCGACCCCGGACCGGGCAGCGACTCGGTCGTCGCGACGGTGAGCGCGAACGGCGCGTCGACGCTTGCGCTTGGCAGCTCGCCCGACACGCTGTCGGGAATCATCGGCGGCCTCATTTCGCTCCAGGGAGTGGAACACGTGCGTGTCGCGGGAAGCAATGCCGTGCTGAATTCATTTGCCATCACGGGATGGGGCGCCGCGACGGAACTCCAGTCGATCGAGCTCGATGGAGGTGACCAGGACAACAATGATCTCGACACACTTGTCATTACCCAGACCGACGCCTCGCAAGATACAACGTATGAGCCCGCCAGCACCCAGGGCGGAACCCTGCAGCAAGCCGGGGCTCCGGTCCTGACCTTCACGGGCTTGAACAATTCACCAGGGGCGCTGACCTTGCAGGGCGGGGGCGGGCAGGACACGCTGCAGGTACGCGGCTCCGCTGTCTCCCAGCGGATCCTGGTGAATGCCGGGGATGGTATTGCCACAGACGGCAGCGTTATCGTCGACGCGGATACCATCGCGGCGAACGGTAACGAACTGGTACCGATTCGATTCAACACCACCGGCGCCGGCAGTACCGGGCAAACGATCTCCGCGTTGTCTGTATGGGGACTTGATGGCCAGGACACGTTTCAGGTAACCGCTGGTGCGATCCCGATTCGCGCGGACGGCGGGGATCCGATCGGGACGTCGGCGGGAGATCAGATCGTGGTCCTCGCCGGTGGTTCCGCAGTCGCTTTTGAACCGGGTCCCGAAAGTGACGAAGGTGGGTTCGTCATGTCGGGACGTGAACGCGTCAGCTTCGACCATATCGAGTCGGCCACGATCAACTCGGCGGCGACTGGTACCACTGTGTCCAGCACGGACGCGGACGACAGCGTCACCATCGTGGCTCGCGACCAGACCACCCACGCGGGTGCCGACGGTGTGAACGACTTCACGACGGTCATCAATAACGGTCTGGAGGTGTTGTGGCTGAACACGCCGGCCTTCACCGTACGGACGCAGGGCGGACAGGACGCAATTGCGATCCAGGCGCCATCGCCGCAGCCGGCCGGTGCGTGGGACGTGGATCTGACCATCGATGCCGGCCTGCCTTCAGGTGGCGACACGGTTCACATCACGACACCCGGCACCAACCAGCTCGCCTACACGCCTTCCGCAGCGGACGGAGGCACGCTGTCGCTGCTTGATCTCAGTTCGGTCACCACACTGCTTGGAGTCGATCGCCTGGTGTACGACGGCGGCGCCGGGAGTGACGTCGTGACGTTACGGGGCAGCACGGGAGACGATGCGATCCGGCTGACGCCGACGGCTTCGGACGCCGCCGTGGTGCGAGTGAACTCGACGCTGCCGCTTGAGGCCATCTCGCTGGGTGCGGCCTCGACTGTAACGGTGGACGGACTGGGCGGCGCGGATGAACTGCGGTACGACGGCCGTAGTCTCGACGATCGCTTTGAGGTAGCAGCAGGCGGTGGTGGCAGCGCCGTCGATCTGAACGACTTCCGTCGCGTCTTCGGCCTGAACGTCGAGATGTTGACGCTGCTCGGTGGCGACGGCTCGGACTCGTTCCGAATCGCCACCAGCGCGGCGTTCGCTTCCGTACGCGTTGAGGCGGGCAACCCATCACACGCGGGCGACTCGCTCGTGGTTGCGGGTACGGCAGGCGTGGACGACGCGCTGGACGTATCTCAGGCAGGCGCTGGCACGGGCACCATCACCGAAACCATCACCGGCAAAGCATACTCGTTTACCGGGGTGGAGTCGCTGGCCGTCGAAGGGAATGGATCCGAGGACCGTTTGACTGTGGCCGACACCGCCGCGGACGACCAGATTCTGCTCACAGCCGGCGAACCGGGGGACCGACTGATTGCCGCCACATGGGCACCGCTGGACGTCCTGGGCCAGTTCCAGACATTGTCCGTCGCACTCGACCGCCGCAGTGGAAACGATCGGTTGACAGTCGAACTCGCCAGACTTCGCTCGAGTGCCCTTTACACTGTGACGGCGAGAGCCAGCGAGCTGGACGAGCTGATCGTGCTGGGATCGGATGGCGACGACCGCGTCGCCGGCACGTCGACCAACGTGACCATGAGCCGAGACGGCGGCGCGCGGACGCTGGGGTTCGTGAGCGGCCACTTGCATGGGATAACGATCCGCACTCTCGGAGGCAACGACTCCATCGTCCTGAACGGACTGGCCGAACCACGTCGCATCGAGGCAGGCGCGGGCCACGATTACATTGAAGATCAGGGCGTAACCCCCGCGACGCTCCTCGGTGAAGATGGCGACGACACCGTTCGTGCCGGACGCGGAGCCGATACCGTCGATGGCGGCAGGGGGAATGACTTCCTGTTCGGTGGCGACGGAAACGACGCCATCCTCGGCGGCGAAGGGAACGATTTCCTCGTGGGCGGCGCTGGGAATGATTCGGTGTCCGGCGGCGACGGCAGCGATCGCATCCTATGGACTCCGGGCGACGGCAATGATTCGGTCGAAGGAGACGGTGGCGCAGATTTCGTACTTTTCACCGGCGGCAGCGTCGCCGACACATTCCAGCTGAGCGCGGCGGGATCGCGACTGCGGCTCGAGCGTCAGCCAGGCAGCGTGGCGATCGACGCGGGCGGCATCGAACAGCTCGATACGAACACCTCCCTTGCCCTGTCGGGCACCTTCGCAGGTAATCAGGTAGTTCCACCCACCTCCTCGACCGCGTACGGGGCCGCACATCTCGTCTTCGACAGCATCACCGGAACTTTCGAGCTCGACATCTACCTGCAAGGCATCCGCACCGCGGAACTCGCCGGCTCGCATCTCCGCGCCGGGGCACCGGGTACGGAAGGCGCATCGCTAATCGACCTGGGCTCGGGCAGCCTCTGGACGGAGGAACTCGGAGGTTTGCGCCGGCGAGTCTCCACCGCCAATGTGCCCGCGGCCAATCTGGCGGACCTGCTCGCAGGTAACACGTACCTGAGCATCGACACGATTGCCTTTTCGGATGGCGAAGTGCGCGCGCAGCTGAACCGTGTTGGCAGTGCCGCCAATCTGGGCGGCGCCGATATCTTTGTCGTCCGCGACCTGACTCAGACTGGCGTGCGAGTCGTTAACTTAGGATTGGGAGTGCTCGACGCCGGAGAAATCGATCAGGTTACCTTGCACGGCCGCAATACCGCCGACACGGTAACCGTGGCGATGAACAGCGACCAGGTAAACGTCGTGGGATTGGCGTATGACATCAATCTGAGCAATTCGGGTGTGGGCGAAGATCTCCTGACGCTGCTGGGTAACGATGGCGACGATAGCCTCACGGTCCAAGATGGCCTGTCGGCACGATTCGGCGTCAACCAGATCACGGTCGATGGAGGACGTGGCCGGGATGCGATCACGGGGTTCGGCACGCTGCAAGGTGGCGAAGGCGATGACTTGCTTACCGGCAACGATGCCGGTCAGATCCTGCGCGGCGGCGACGGCAATGATACGATTTGGGGAGGTGGGGGGGACGACCAGCTGTTTGGTGAGGCCGGGGAAGACGCCTTGGTCGGCGGCGCCGGAGAAGACCGCCTGGATGGTGGCAGCGCTTTCGACACCCTGCTGGTGATGGGCACGTCGGGCGCCGACACGGTGGACATCCAGCAATTGACGGACAGCTCTGTCCGCCACATCGTGAATGGTGACACCCAGTCCGATACCCTGGTGGCGGGAAGCGTCGAGGAATTGCGCGTCGAGGCAGGCAGCGGTGCCGACACTATCCGTGTCGCCGTCATCGACAGCCTGTTCGACGACCCTGGCCTTTCGCTACAGATCACGGTCGACGGTGGCGCTGCGACCGGGGCCGGGGATCGGCTCATTGTCATCGACGACGGAACCGACGATCTGGTCGTGTATCGCAAGGTGGAGTCGGCGGCCGACGGCACCGTCACCGTCGGCCCGGCCAATGCCGAACCGTTCGAGCACGTGTTCACGGGCATCGAGCGCCTGCAGGTGGTCGATGAAACCGGTGCGGCGCTCAACGCAGGTAACGGAGCCGGCGCTCGGCTAATCACCATCGGATTTGACGCGTACGAGCTGAACGACGACCGTTTCGAGGCGACACATCTCGGAACGAGCGGCACACTTCCGTCGGATCCGGCGATCGACGCCGTGGGCCTGACCAGTCCCTTCCAGGACGCGTTCGACGTAGCCGGCGACAACGACTGGTATCGCGTCGAAGCGATCGTGAATGGCACGCTCGACATACGGGTGTTCTTCGACGAGATTGGTTCGATCGGCACTCGTCCCGGCCTGCCGGGCAACGGTAATCTGGATGTCGAACTGTACGATGCCGATGGAACGAGGATCGCCGGCCATGGGACGTTTGGCGATAACGACGGTCCCGCGGAATTCAATCCGGACGGCGACGCATTCGGCGAAGACGAACGCATCCGAATTCCCACGGTTCAAGGCCAGGTCTACTACGTGCGAGTGTTTGGCGCGACCAGCAGTGCCGTAAACAACTACAGCATCACGGTGATCCAGCAATCCGTGCCGACTCCCTACGGCTTGGAATTGCAGGATTCGCCGCAGGGCAGCCACAGCGATACGGGCAGTTCGGCGAGCGATAACCTGACCCAGGACAGTACACCGACGATTTTCCTGCGACTCGACGACGGAAGTCTGCGTTTCGATGTCCCGGGCAACGACTCGTCCGGCAATCCACCGGATCAGCGCATTCCGATTCCGCATCAGGGGAGTGCCGGGCCGGCAGGATTCCGTGTGGGCGTCTTCGACGAAGGCTCGACACCTGCGCAGACCACCACCAATCCGCAGACGCCGGTGGGATTCGCTGAGGAAATCCCGGGTTCGCCCGGGTTGTATTCCTTCACGTTCCCCGCACCCCTCAGTAATGGCAGCCACTTCGTATCCGCGCGCGTGCAGTTGACGGATCCCTCCACGCCGGCGCAGACCGGTTGGGGAGGTCGCAGTCAACCCCTGGAGATCGTCGTCGACGCCATCGGTTCACCGACATTCTTCGGCGTGGCAGCTACGAACGTCGATGGCCTTGACGCTACCAGCGATTCGGGCCTCTCGGGTCGGCCCGAGACCGCGGCCGATCGTATCACCTCCGAGACAAAGCCGTCGTTCTGGGGTACGAGCGAGGCCGGCACGATCATCCGTCTGTACGCGGACGTGAATGGGAACGGAATCGTCGACGCCAGCGACGTCCTACTGGGAGTAACGACCGCCGATCCCCGCGGCGGCACGCACGAGGTCCCGAACGGCGAATGGCATATTACGTCCCGCGTCGATCTGAATGATCCTTCCCTGTTCACCCAGGACGGTACACGGCGATTGCTGGTCACGGCGGAAGACAACGCGGGAAACATCAGCGCTCCCGACACGCTTTCCATCTTCCTGGATACGCGCGGCGTCCGAGTGACCGACGTGGACATCAACACACGCGGAAATCCTCACAACATCTACAACCCGCTTCCATCGGTCGATGGTCCGACACCGCCGGTGACCGCCCTGGTCTTGACCGTGGCGGACGCACCCAACCGGGCCGCGGCGGTGGGCAGTGGCTTCCTGTCACCCGCCTTGGCCGCGTCCCTGGCTACGAATCCCGGACACTACTCATTGGTGGGCGATCACAGCGGGGCCATCGCGATTCAGTCGGTCGTGTATGCTCAAGATGCTCTCGCCAGCGGCCAACCCGCCACGGCGACGATCACTTTGAACTTCGCGTCTCCGTTGCCCGACGATCGCTATACGCTGCAACTGTCCGATCAGCTGCGTGATGTGGCCGGCAATCGACTGGACGGCGAGGGCAATTTTGGCGAGCCGCAGGCCAACCCGGCCTTTCCCAGCGGCGACGGGACCGCCGGGGGCGTCTTTGTCACGCGTTTCACCGTCGACAGTCGACCGGAGATCGGTGTGTTTACGGGCTCATCGGTCCAGGTCGATGCCAACGGAAACTTCGTGTTCGATCCCGAGGGACAGGACCACGACGCCACCAACCGCGACCTGGTATTCGCGATCGGCATCTCGAGCGACACGCCGTTCAACGGCGATTTCACGCCGGGGCTCGCCACGGCTTCCTCGGGTTTCGAGAAGCTCGGCGTGTATGGAGTGGCCAATCAGGTCTGGCGCTTTCTGCTCGATTTCAATCACGACGGGACGGCAGACTTCATGTCGGTGCCACACGCGTCGTTCCAGAGTGCCTCGGCTCCTGGCATCCAAGGTTCGCCGATTGCCACCTATGCCCTGCCCGCCGCAGGTAACTTCTCGACGGCGAAGGCCGGCGATGAAATCGCTCTGTTCGACCCGTTCAACCTCAGTCTGGCACCCATCGGATCGCGTCCTCGATGGATTCTCGACTCGAACGGCGACAACCTGTTGATGCCCGGCGATACCGTCATCGAGCTGGATATCGAGAACTCGTTCACGGAACTGGTGCTTCCCAATCCGACTTTTCCGACGATCGCCGCACGTGCCGCCCGGCTCGTACCCTTCGTCGGCGATTTCAACGGGGATGGCCAGGACGACCTCGGCATCTTCGACCGGCAGCTCAATCGCTTTTCATTCGACCTGGATCGCGACGGCCGCCGGGATGACTCGATCGAGTTCGGATTTGACGATCCCGGGTTGCCAGTTGTCGGCGACTTCAACCTCGACGGAATCGACGACGTGGGACTCTGGCTGCCCGACAGCCCGTTGCCCGCGCCGGGAATTCCGGATGCACCGAATCAGGTCCGGGACGGCGTCGGCGAGTGGTACGTACTCGTTTCGGATCGGGCGGGGGCCACACCGTCGGCTATTTTCGACGCATTCGCGCCGGTCCCCCTGGGGAACGATGTGTTCGCTCGTTTCGGTGCCACCGGCGGCCTGCCCGTCTTCGGCAACTTCGACCCGCCACCACATACCGACGCCGCGACCAGTCCCACGGGGGGCATGTTCAACCCCCGTGATCGGTTCGATGCCAATGCGGACGGATCGATCACGCCGCTCGACGTTCTGCTGATCGTCAACGCCTTGAACGAGGTGGGTCCCGGCCAACTGCCCGATCGGGTCTTCACACAGCCGAGGTTCGCGGCACCTCGAGCCTACGTGGATGCCAACCGGGACGGGTCGCTGTCGGCCATCGATGCCCTGGTCATTATCAATCGCCTGAATGCCGGATCCGGTGAGGCACAGGGCGAGTCCCGGGCCGAGGAAGCAGGAACGGACGGCGGCAGCATCCTGGCGATGATGCCGTCGGTCGACGGCGGGCCCCTGGCGCCAGTCCGGGAGCATGTCCAGGATGACCAGAAATTGCCGGCTGGTGAATCCACTCGCGCGCCAGGAGCTGTGGTTATCGATACCCCCGACGTCGAGACATCGTGGGTGCTGGTCGACGCCGCGTTGGCCGACCTCGAAGCTCCGGCCGACCTGCTCGCTGGCGATGGGCTGATACTGCAAGAAGACGATCCGCTCGACATCGTCTTCGGCGAATGGTAAACAACTCCCCATGTTACCTGCAGCCTGCAGCCGCCGACGATTCCTCGCTACCACCACGACGATGGGGATCCTGATGCCTACCCTGAGTGAACCGACGACGGCCAGCACCGAGACGGCGGCCGCCGACTTGCCACGCACTCGCGACGAGATTCCCACTCCCGCCTTGTTGCTGGACCTGGACGCTTTTGAATCGAACGTACGGGTCATGGCCGATCATTGCCGGCGCTCGGGTTGCGGTTTCCGACCGCACGCCAAGACGCACAAGTGCCCAGAGATCGCGAAGCGGCAGATCTCCGCGGGGGCCGTCGGAATCTGCACCGCGACCGTGTCCGAGGCCGAGGCGCTGGCCGCAGCCGGGATCCGCAACCTGCTTCTGACGTCGCCGATCGTCGAGCCAGGCAAGATCGCTCGCATGGTCGGTCTGGTTCACCGCGACCCGGGTGTCATGTTGTCGGTCGGACATCCTCGCGAAGTGGACCTGCTGGCCCAAGCAGCAGAGGCATCCCACGTCACGGTGGCCGTCCTGGTCGACCTCGATGTAGGCGACCGGCGCACCGGAATCGAACCTGGCGAGCCGGCCGTGGCGCTTGCCAGGCACATCGCTCAATATCCGCGTCTTTCCGTTCGCGGCGTCCAAGCGTATGCCGGACACGCTTCCCACGTCGTCGGATTCGAAGCGCGCGCCCGCACCTCGCGGACCGCCATGGCGAAGGCCGTCGAGACCGCGGCGCTGCTGCGCAAATCAGGTTTCGACGCCACGATCCTGTCGGGCGGCAGCACGGGTACCTACAACATCGACAGTGAAGTGCAGGGGGTCACGGAGTTGCAAGTCGGCTCGTACGTATTCATGGATTCGGACTACCGGCGGATCGGCGGCCGCGACGGACAGGCCGTCTACTCGGATTTTCGCCCCAGTTTGACCGTGAAGGCCACCGTCGTGAGCGCCACCCACGCGGACCGGGTGACGGTCGATGCGGGGACCAAAGCCATCGATACCACGGTCGCTCATCGCCCGGAAGTGGTGGGACGCGCGGACCTCGTCTACGGGCGAGGCGGGGACGAGTTTGGGATTATTTCGGCCGAAGGTGGTCGACCTTTGCCCCGCGTCGGCGAATCAATCGAGTTCCTGGCTCCGCATTGCGATCCTACGACTAATTTGTACGACCGGTTGTATGCCGTCCGAGGCGATCGTGTGGAAGCGGTCTGGCCCATTGTGGCTCGCCGCAACTGACCGCCTCGCCCTGACTACGGATCAAACGGGTTCAAACGAGCGACGCAGGCTTCGCGGGTGCTCCGCAGTTGCGAGTCGATCCGAACGGCGGACCAGTTGGCGCCGCAGCCAGTAGGAGATCATGGCCAACCCGGCGAGCCAGGGCGACAGGGTAGCTACCTGGCTGCTGCCTTCCGACTCCTCCGTCTGCCGTCCTTCTGTCCCTCTCTCGCCAGGGCGGATCGCCGCCACATCGGGAACAGGATCCACCGCGATATCCACGGCATCGGGCCCGCCGCCGGGTGAGGCGTGCGGCCCGGCGTCCGCCAATTCAACTGCCTGGAACAGCCCGACCCCATGATCCATGGGGATCCAAGCCGTAGGGCCGGACGACGTGGCGATCGGGGCGCCCGCGGGCGGAACCGGAGAGGCAGAATCGTCGCGCGATGTGCGGAATAGTTCAATCAGGCCCCCCTCATCGCCGGGAACCGTTCCAGTCTGTTCGGCGATCGCGAGGTGATCGAACGTGAGCCACCGCGATTCGCCTTCCTGGCACTCGCTGTGTCGCGGGTTCACTTCGAGGCCTTCGCGCGCGGGAGACGTCACGATGTTCGCCACGCCTTCGCGCGATCCCTGCGACCGCCAGGCTGAGTCTTGACTCGCCGGCCCCGCTTCGTCGGCCTGGCGCCGCACAAATTCGAGCTCGACCAACCCACCTTCTACGTCCGAATCCGTGAGATCCGGCCCATCCGCGTGGACATTCCGTCCCCTGGGGATGTTGCCGACTCCCATCACATTGACCGGCGTCGGCCAAGTGTTCATCGTCAGCGGACTGGTCGCGCCCGGATATGCCTCGAATGCTCTTGCCACGGCGGAGGTCCAGTCGGACAGCTCCCATGCCCCTAATGCCCCTGACCAATCCCTGGATGCAGCGTCACCCGCGGCGAACGGCGCCCGCAGGGAGAGAGGCTGCGGGGCCCGGCCAACCTCCGAATTCGTCGACTCTTGGACAGACCGTTCCCCAGGGTCGCCGGCACGACCGCGCGACTCGGGCGCGCTGATGGACGGTTCCTCGACCAAGTCTTCCATCACTTCGAACAGCCCAGTGGAGCCCGCCAGGCCCACCGAGTTCGACGGACCGCCGGAAACCACCGCAACGCTTGGGGCGAGTTCCCGGCCCACACTGTTTTCAACAACGGACGAATTGTTCCCCGCTCCCCGCAAGTCGAGCGGCGGCAACGTCAGAACGCGCGACGCGTTCAGCGCGGTATCCTCGTCTGTACTGCGGGGGGAAACCGTGTTGATGGCGACCCCATCCAGAAACAGGCCTCCGGGAACAGACTGCCGGAAACCACCGATCCGCCCGCCTCGCGGTGCTCCGCCCCCTTCTCCCTCGCCCCGCGGCGGCAAGCGACCCCCGGGAGCTGACGCGTAGGCAGCCCGCGACAAGTCAATCCAACCCCGGGCCTCTCGGCCGTCCCAGATCTCGGCGTGCCGAGGCGGCGCGTCGCGCCGCACGCCCCTATCGAGACGGCCGTGGTCCGGCATCCGGTCGAACTCCCATGCCACATAACTCGCTCCGTACAACAGCGAGCGTGACTCGAGGGATTCGAATTGCCAGCAGTGATGCTCCGTTCGCTCGCTGGCCCGCGACGCTCGGTCATGACGCTGATGGAGCATTTCGACGAACCACTTCAGCCACATAGATGCCTCGAGATCTCAAGGATTGGCCAGGGCTACAAATCGCGGATGATCCTGCCACAAACCAAAACGCGGATTGGAACGGATGGCAGCGAGCGACGCCCCCGACTTCAGCGCCATTTCCAAGGTCTCCAGCGCCAAGTCGGTGGCGGAAGCGGCTCCGGGGTTGCATTCGGTCGCTTTCGCCAGCGCACACTCCTCCGCTACCGAAATCAATCGATCGGGATCGCCGGGCCACAGGGATCTTCGCTGCCTGGCGACAGCCAATGCTTCGTCATGCTTTCCCAGGGCACGCAGAATTCGTCCGTAATTGTAATAGTGTTTGCTCAAGAACTGGCGGTAGCGCGACACCTCGGGTGCACGTTGCTGAGCCACCTGCTGATGCTCCACGGCCGCGCGGTACGCCTCGGCCGCTTCCTGCGGGCGCTGCAACTGTTCGAGGATCATGCCCAGATTGTTGAAGACGCCACCCAGTGTGCTGCGAACCGCCACATCGTCGGGATCCTGCTCGATCAGCGGCTGTTGCCAATCCAGGGCAGCGCGCGCGGCCTGCTCAGCCGCTGGCAGCTGGCCAGCTCGGGTGCGGGCGGTCGCCAGGTTATTGTGCGTCACCGCCAGGTCATGCCTGTACGATTTCCCGGCTGGTTCCTGACGCACCAGATCCTTTTGGATCCGGATCGCGTCTTCGTAGCTGGCCTCCGCCTCGTCATGCGTTCCCGTGCGGGCCAGCAAGGCTCCCAGATTGTTGCACGTCAGCGCCGCGTCAGCCTGATGCCGCAGGTTAGCGGGCTCCAGTTCCGCCGCAATCCGCTGATGTTCGCCGGCGCGGCGGCAATAGTCGATCGCCTGCGAAAGTTGACCGGGAGCCAGCAGGGAGGCGGAATTATTCAACGTCGCCGCGAGTTCCCGACGATACTCGGCGGCCTGCGGATAAAGGCTGACCAGCTGCTCCTGCCGCGCGATGGCTTCGGCAAACGCGGCCTGGGCTTCCGCGACATGCCCCGTGTCGGCGCGCAGCAGCCCCAGATTGCTGTAGGTGCGGGCGAGATCCGAGCGGTACTCCGCCGATTCCGCAAATCGGGCCGCAAGCGATTCCTGGATGTGGATCGCTTTGCCGAATGCTTGGAGCGCCTCGCTAGTGCGGCCGGCGCGCTGCAGGCCGAGGCCGTAGTTGTTGTAACTCTGTGCCAGGCGGCTCATGCACCGCACATCTTCGCCAGTCCCACGATCAAGTCGCTCGAATAACGCAATGGCCCGTTGTTGAGCTGCCAGCGCGGCGACCGTGGAGCCCAATTGCTCGGTCAGCGTCGCGACCTTGCTGTACGTCGTCGCCAACTCCAGCTGGAGCGCCGGGTCATGCTCGGCGTGGGCGGCAAACCGCTCATAGTACCGCAACGTCTCGTGCAGCAAATCGCGACGTACTTCGCTCGCGGCCGGAACTTCCGCCAGCCGTTCGGCGAGACGAGCGCCCAATTGATCGACCGCCTCCTGGGCTTCGTGGAAATACTGGGTGGATCGCTCGTAGTTTTCCTCCGCCCTCAGCTTCTCGTGGTTGATGCGCCAGACACTGGCTACCAATCCACCGAGCGCCAGGATGCCCGCAACAGCCAGTGCCAGGGCACTGCGATGATGCCGGCGCGCCCATTTCACCGCCCGCTCAGTCAGCCCTGCCGGACGCGCCTTCGTGGGCTTGCCGTCCAACACACATTGCAGGTCTTCGGCCAGTTCCTGGGCCGTGACGTAGCGTTCGTCGCGGGCGGTGGCCAGTGCCTTGTGGATGACCGTTTCGAGATCCCGCGGAATCCCGGGCCGACGCAAACGCACACGTACGGGCTCGGGGCCACCCGCGCCCGCGGCTCCCGGCGCATGCCAGGTGAGCAACTCGTACAGGGTCGCTCCCAGAGAATAAATGTCGGAACGCTGGTCGACCAACGCCGATTGGCCGCGCGCCTGCTCCGGACTCATGTATTGCATTGTGCCGACCACGTCGCCGGTGCGCGTCAAAGAGCAGTCGGTGGCGATGCGAGCCAGACCGAAGTCGGTGACCCACACTTTGTCGTCGCTGTCAAGCAGCACATTCGACGGTTTGATGTCGCGATGGATCACACCCAGTTCGTGGGCCGCGTGCAGCGCCCGCGCGATCTGGACTCCCATGGCCGCCACGGCCAGAAAATAGCGGGGGTCGCGAGCGCGCCCGAGGCAGACGAGCGAACCCCGCGGCACCGTAGGATCGAGGATCTTGCCTCCCTGGGACAAGTGCGCCGCCGTCTCGTCACCCGTAGCGACCTTCGATCCCCAAGACCGGTCCTCAAACCCGAGCGCCCGGTATCGGTCTGCGGGTGCCGGCTGCCGCAAGTTATCGAGCAGCCGGTTTAACGGCGTGCCCTCGATCAGCTGCATCGCGTAATAATGTATGCCTTGCTCGACTCCGATGGCGTACACCGGCACGATGTTCTCGTGCTGCAGCTGGGCGGCCGCTTGCGCTTCGTTACGGAACCGGGCTATCTGGCGTGCTTCGAGCACCGCCGAAAACGGCAGGACCTTCAACGCTACGCGCCGGGCAAGCGAGATCTGCCGTGCTTCGTAAACGATACCCATGCCGCCGCGCCCAATCTCGCGCAGCAGCTCGAAATCCCCCATTCGACGAGGGGATTCCGACGCAGGTTCGACGGACCCGCCCGAATCGTCGGCATGCCCCGGGCGATGAAATGCTGCCGCGACCTGGTGCAGGTCCTGCAGACTGCGGAAGTAGAACCGCAGACGCGGTGCCAGGTCAGGATGCTCGTCCAGCAAGACCTGCTCGTCCAGCGGCTCGCTGCGCTCCAGTGCCGTCATGTAGCCGTCCAGGATCTTTTCGAACCGTTCCCGCTGCTCCGCGTTCAAATCGCGCAGCACCGACGGTTCACCGGACGATCCCCAATCCGCCGACAGAGTACGCCTCATTCGAATGGCTCGTATACCTCTTTCAGTTTCTCGATCGCGCGCAACCACAACATGCGCACGGCACCCGGATTGCGTTCCATTCGCTCCGCTACCTCCTCGAACGACAAGCCCTGCAGATTGCGCAGCACAATGACGTCCCGATACTGCGGCCGGAGCTTCGCGAGCTGATTGGCCAGCATCACGGCCCGCTCCCGTTCATGCAGCGACTGGCTGGGCGAGTCTCCCTGGTCCACGAACAGATGCGACAGGTCCGCGGCCGAACGATCGAGCTGGTCATTCACGCGTTCCATGGAGACTTCGCGGCGTGCATCGCGGCGCTTTGACTTGAGGTGCCTCTCGATCGTCCGATGCATGCAATTCACCAGGATCTGGCGCAACCAACCCAGAAACTCACGCTCGGATGTGCCCCGAAACTTCAAGAAGTCGCGATGTGCCGCCAGCATGGTCTCTTGCACGACATCCGACGGACTAACCCGGCGGCGAAGTCGCTGATCGAGTTGCGTCGTCGCCAGGATCGTCAGGTAATTGCGATACAGCTCGAGCAACGTACCGAGCGACTCGGACTGCTGTTGCCGCGCTTCGTTCAACAAGTGGTGAACGTGCGACGAACGGGTCGAACTGGGGGATGAATTCACGAGTCGCCTCCATCGTGCCGGCAAGCGGACTCTCCGGCTGAATGGCATTCCGGCATCATTGACGAACCACGCGACCAACCGTGCGTTCTTCCTGCCGCCCGGAACTCGGCTCGCAGACGAGCCATCTATCCACGATTGTGGACGCCCCTGGACGAGAGCCCGCCCAGGGCTTGAGCCGCACCTCGCACCTAAGAATACGCGTCGAGCGGTGCGAAAGCGAGAGCGCATCCATCTTCGTCCGCACCCTGGCCCTGGCCCATTCAAGCGGGTTTTCGGATAGAGCTGGCATCGAACTGGCCTGAGTGCGAGAACGGAGCGCAGCTTATCGGGAAAAAAGTCGTCCGCCAAGCGTGACACGGGCCGTTCAAATTCTCCCTTGAAACCGGAGACCTACTCGTCATCGATCACGGCAGGAAGCACGCAGGAGAGATGAGGCCATGCAGACCTCTCGTAATTCACGCCCTCGCAAACGCAGTGGCCGCGCCACGCGTCGCGTACCGATCGAAGCCCTTGAACCTCGTCTGTGCATGGCACTGAGCGTCGGCTGGGACGGCCCCGGTCGCGGCGGTACGGCGCTGAACTACTACATTGGAGCGGTTCCCGCGTCGTTGAACGCGGCGCAGGTCGAGTCGGCTCTGACTACGGCCCTGAATGCCTGGTCCGCCGTCGCGGACATCCGTTTTACCCGCACCTCAGTTCCCCAACAGCTGGACTCGCTCGACTTCACTTTTCGCGCCATCGATGGTGCCGGGAGGGCCCTTGCGCAGGGCTATCTCCCCGATGACGTGAACCCTGCCCGCATTGCCGGGGACATTCAGTTCGATTCGGCGGAAAGCTGGGAGATCGGTAACGCTCGCGGCAACGCAGCCTTCGACCTGACACTGGTGGCCGTCCACGAAATCGGCCATGCCCTGGGGCTCGATCACATCAATGCCGCGGACTCCGTGATGCGGCCCAGTGTCTCGGCGAGCCAGACCTTCGCGGGCTTGGGGGCCTCCGACCAATCGGCGATTCTCGCCCTGTACGCCGCCGCCGATGGCAACTCCGACACTCCCACGACACCCGAGACGCCCACGACGCCAACCACTCCCACACCGCGGCGTACGCCACCGTTCGGGAGGCGAGGCCGGTTCGGTCGAGCCGAAGGGGCACCCGAGGCACCCCACCAGCTCTTTTCCGCGTCGTCCCGCTGGCAGAACGGTGAAAACGCCAGCGACGTCAATGGCGATGAATCGGTTACGCCTAACGATGTGCTGCGCATCGTAAATCGCCTGAACAGCTCCGGGGCCCGCCCGCTCGGCGACGACGATGCGGCAACAACCGACTTTGTCGACTGCAATGGCGACTCGCAGCTCTCACCCCTCGGCGCCTTGATCGTCATCAACTCTC
>JBFWYF010000023.1:0-21253 GCA_050186685.1 Pirellulaceae bacterium | reverse complement strand
GAACTGCCCGGTGGCCCGATTGGGTTGATCGGTCAGAATGGCGCGGGGAAGTCGACGCTGATGCAAATCCTGCTGGGGCTCATCCGGCCCACGCACGGTTTCGCCGAGGTACTCGGACTGCCCGTCCGCTCGAGCGGATTGGCGTTGCGCGCCCGCATCGGCTACATGCCAGAACGGGATGCCATCCTGCCAGGTCTGAATGGAATCGAGTTCGTAGCCTTGGCGGGAGAGTTATGCGGGATGCCCCGACGGCACGCAATGAGGCGCGGGCATGAAGTCCTCTCGTATCTGGGCCTGGAAGACGCCCGCTATCGAAGGCTGGAGCAGTACTCGGTGGGGATGACCCAGCGACTGAAACTCGCCGCGACGCTCGTCCATGACCCGGACTTGTTGTTGCTCGACGAGCCGACGGCCGGGCTGGATCCGGACGGCCGAGCCGCCATGCTCGCTGTACTCCGTCAGCTGGCGGCGCGCCCCGGCAAGTCGCTGCTGCTGGCCAGCCACCTGCTGGGTGACATCGAACGGATTTGCGACACGGCCGTGATCTTGAATCAGGGCCGCGTGGTGCGGACGGGAACGCTGGCGAGTTTGCGGACGCCGCATCCGGCCCGTTATCGGCTCAAGTACGAAGGCGAGGCCGGAGCCTTCTGGGATTCGCTGCAGCGCCTGGGAGTCGCCGTGCAACTCGGTGAACGCCCTGGACACGCTATAGCAGAAACACCCACCGGCTGGGCAACTCGGCAGTTTTTCGTCGAGGCCCAGCAACATGCCGTGGTACTCACCGGGCTCGAGCCGGATGACGAGGACTTGTCGGCGGTCTACCAGCGCGTCGTGGAACCGGACGCGGGTCCAGAAAGAAAAGTGGGTGCGAGTCGATGAGCACCGATGCACAACCCTATCGCGGCTGGTCACAGCGCCCGCGGCCGAGCTGTTTTGTCTGCTGGGCGATAGCTCGTACGGGACTGCTGTTGGTGCTGAGGCGGCGCATGTTTTGGCTCCTGCTGGCGCTGGCTTTGTTCAATTTTCTGTTCGTGTTCGCCACGATCTATTTGAAAGCGCAGATCGCCGTTCAGAATCCGGGGGTACGTCGGTTTGTCGACCGGGTGTTATCGTCCGTCAGCGGCACCGGCGAGACGTATCGGGATTTCATGTTTGCGCAGGGCACGGTCACGATGATGCTGTTGGCCTTCGCCGGGGCCCTGCTGATTGGCGACGATATGCGGCGCGGAGGCTTGGCCTTCTACCTTTCGCGACGGATGGACCGGTGGCATTACGTGGCAGGCAAACTGCTCGCCATCGGCCTGCTGATTTCGTTGACGACGACGATTCCCGCGTTGGTACTGTTCGTGGAATACGGGATGCTGACGGAATCGATGAGCTACTTCCGCGACAATTGGGGGATTCTCCGCGGCATACTCGGATATGGGCTGGTGATGGCGGTCACGCTGGGCTTGATTCTGTTTGCCCTGGCCTCTTGGCTGCAGAAGACGGTACCGTTGGTCATGGCATGGGCCTGTGTCTTTGTGCTGATGCCGGTCGTCGGGGGGCTGCTGCGGCGGGTATTTGACGATCGTAGCTGGCTGTTGCTCAGTTTGTGGCGGGATATCCGGCTCGTGGGGACCTGGTGTTTCGGAGGGATCGATACGGATCGCGAGTTGCAGTTGCTCTATCCTTCGCTGGCGATCGTCGCCGCCGTATGCGTAGTATCGTTCCTCGCGGTGATTCCTCGCATCCGCGCCGTGAGGGTCGTCGAATGAGTCCGGCTTCGAAGCCCTTTGCGCCCTCGGCTCCCCGCTGTGTTCTGGAGCGCGTCAGCAAGTGGTACGGTCCCGTGATCGGTCTGAACGACGTCACGCTCGAAATTTCTTCCGGCATCACCGGGCTGGTGGGTCACAACGGCGCGGGCAAGAGCACGTTGATCAAACTGATGACGGGCCTGCTTCGTCCCAGCTTGGGCCTGGTGCGCGTGGCGGGCCACGACGCGTGGTCGGCGGCAGCACGGCGGCATGTCGGCTATTGTCCGGATTCCGACGCGTTCTACGAGGAGATGTCAGGCCGTGCTTTCGTCCGCACGATGGCGCGTCTACACGGTTTCACGCGGCAGCAGGCCGCTCGCCGGGCTGAGGAGGTGCTGGCCCAGGTTCGCATGACGGACCGCGCCGCCCGTCCGCTGGGGTCCTACTCCAAGGGTATGCGGCAGCGTATTAAGCTGGCGCAGGCGCTGGTGCACGATCCCGACCTCGTGGTACTCGACGAGCCGCTGAATGGAGTCGATCCGGTGGGTCGCATTGAACTCGTCGAGTTGTTCCGCGAACTGTCCGGCCAGGGGAAAGCCATCCTGGTATCCAGCCACATCCTCGACGAACTCGACACGCTGGCCGACCGTATCCTGTTTATCTGCCGAGGACGCTTGTTGGCGGCCGGACCGCTCGACGAAGTTCGCGCTCGGCTGACCGATCATCCTCTGCAGATCCGGGTGGCAACCGCCGGCGCGCGGCGCCTGGCCGCGTGCCTGGTGCCGCTCGACACGGTCCAAACGGTCGATCTGAAATCCGAGGCCGAACTCGTGCTGCGCGTCCGCCGCTCCCGTGAGTTCTTTCAACAACTGGCGGGAGTCGTCGCTGCGGAAGGTTTCGACATCGAGCGGCTGCAAGTTGTCGATGCGTCGTCGGAGGCGGTGTTCGACTATCTCATGCAGAGCGCGAACCATCCGCGGTAGCGCGCCAGGAAACGAATCAACATGGCTTATGCGAGCGAACAACCGGCATGGTGGGGGCAGGCCTCGGCGACGTGGCACCTGTTGCTGCTGGGAGTCCGGCGCCAGCTGTTTTCACGTCATACCCTCGTCAGTCTCCTGCTGCTGGGCTGCGCGGCCCTGGCCGTGACCGCATGGACCCTCCGCCGCGACAGGTCGAGCGCCGAGTTTGTGGAAGACATCTTCCTAACCATTTACGTGTCGTTCTTGCTGCCCGTCTTCTGTATCTCGTACGCCTCCGCCGGAATCGCCTCTGAGCGCGAAGAACGCACGCTGGTGTACCTGCTGACCTCTCCGCTGCCACGCCCCTTGATTTTTCTCGCGAAAGCCTCCGCGTCCCTGCTGCTGTCGATGTTGTGGACCGTGGGCAGCCTGTGGCTACTGAGCTGGCTGGCTGGTCCGGCGGGGCTGGCCCCCGCCCGGGTGGTGACGCCGGCGATCGCCTGGTCAACGGCGGCGTACGTCAGCCTGTTCTGCCTGTTCAGCGTGCTGTTCCCTCGCGCCACGATCGTCGCGCTGTGCTACGCGCTGTTTCTGGAAGTATTTCTCGGGGCAATGCCCGGGATCGTGAAGCGCCTGGCGATTTCCTTCTACACGCGTTGTGTGATCTTTGAGGTGGCCGCTCCGTTTGGTATCGAGCCGGGCGGGCCGTTTCAACCCGAACTATTCCTGCCGATTTCCGCCGCCGCGGCCCTGCACACGCTCTACGCGGTGATCTGCCTGTTGCTGGTCGCGGGAGTGGTGATCTTCACGGTCCGCGAGTACGCGCCGTGAGCGCGCTCCGACCTACAGATCCGCCAGTGGGTGCGTGGCGTCGCCGAACTGCCCGATCGAAAGGCCGTACCGCTGCATGAGCGACAAGTACAGGCTGCAAGCCCGCCGCTGATCATCGCCGCGGGCCAGATAGTCGAGGACCCGGCCCGTCCGCAGTCCGCCGCCGCGCCCCGCGAGGACCATGGGCATCTCGTCCGCCTGGTGTTTGTCGCCGTCGAACAGATTCGAACAGAACAGCAGCAGCGCATGGTCCAGCAGCGTTCCTTCGCCTTCCGTCGTGCGCTTCAGGCGGTCGATCAAGTAGGCGAATTGGGCTACGTGGAACTGATTGGTCTTCAGATACATCGCCTCCAGCTGCGGATCCCGACCGTTATGCGTGAGGTCGAGATGTAAACTGCCTTGCACGCCCTCCAGGAAGCCGAAGTTCATTTGGGACAGGTCGTTGTTCAGCATGCAGGTGGCGATGCGCGTCTTGTCCATCTGGAAGGCGAGCACGATCAGGTCCAGCATCAGCTTCATGTGGCCGGGCACGTCCTGCGGGAGTCCGTCGGCGGGCCGAGGCATGTCGGGCTGGTTCCGCACCGGCCGCCATCCTTCGAGGCGATTCTCGCGGCTGGCCTGGTCGAGCCGCGTTTCGATGCTGCGGATCGACTCCAGGTACTCGTCCAGCTTCCGCTGGTCGGCGTTGCTCAGCTCTCGCCGCAGTGTCTGGGTATCGTCGCGAATCGCATCGAGCAGGCTCCGGTCGACTCGCCGCGCAGCGGCATCACCCACAAGCAAATCGAACACCCTGGCGGGATAAATCTCCTTGGTGGCCGGGCGGGTCTCGGTCATCCACGAAATGCAGGATCCGTAGATCATCGAGAGGCCATCTTCGAGTCTTAATTCCGTGGGTTCGATTCCCACGACGAGACTGGGCAGGGGCGTCTGACGTCCCAGTTGTTCGGCGAGGACCTGGTCCATCGTCTTGCCGACGCGGATCTCGCTCTGATCGGTACTGACCCAGGCTCCGGACAGCAGGTTCGGGATTCGGCCCAGATGCGCGCTCTTGTGAGCGACCGCTTGGGCGTTGTACAGTCCGCGCAGAAACACGATGTCTCCGCGATAGGGTTCGAGCGGTTGGAGTCCCGGTCCGATCGCCATCGCCGCGCCCTGGCCCCGCGCCCACCAGTGCTCGGGTTCGACTCCGTTGGAGAAATAGAGGCAGGCGAATCGCGTGGGGGGGGCTGTCCGGTGGTCCGGAGCGACGCGTTTGCCGGTATCGGTGGCCCAGGCCGGAAGGGAATCGAGCCAAGGCAGGGCGAGCGCTGTGCCCGCTCCATACAAAAACCGGCGCCGAGTGACTCGGTCTGTAAATCCACGACGTTCAATTCGCATCGTCCGGTTCCTTCGGGGAGAGCGATTCGACAGGCAGGTCATCCCGGCCGCGCCGATACTGGAATTGGGGGCTGCGGACCAGCACCAGCACGGAATCCGTAAAGGTCCCTTGACCATCGGCCATGGCCGCGACAAGTGCCTCGATAAGCGGCGCGTCCGAAGCCAGTTCGCTCCTCCCCAGCGAGTAACCCAGCCAGCGCCGGGCTAAATTGCGATAGAACAACGACTGATGTTCCCGCAGGTGACGCCGAAGTCCTGCGGCTCCCGCCAACCGGCGGCCGTCCGCCAATTCGCCCGCGGCATCGATCGCATGGCCGTCCCGGTAGGTAGCGCGCCAGCGGCCCAGCGGATCGAAATGCTCGAGGGCCATACCGAGCGGGTCAATGCGCATGTGGCAGTTGGCGCAAGTGGCGCTGTGGCGATGCGCGTCGAGTCGTTCTTTGATCGTGCGCCCGTCCGCTAGTACGTCATCGGCGGGAATGGACCCCGCGTCCGCCGGAGGCGGAGGTACCGGCGTGCCCAGCACCCGGCGCAAAATCCAGTCGCCGCGTTTCACGGGGCTGGTGCGCAGCGGCGCGGACGTGATGGTCAGCACGGCTCCCAGACCCAGCAGGCCGCCCCGATCTACATCGGCCAGCCCGCTGACGCGCCCCGGCAGTTCGGCCGCGTCGACCTCAAGTCCGTAGTACTTCGCGAGGTCCGCATTGAGAAACGTGTAGTCCGCAAACAGAATGTCGCTCAACGGCGCTTCGTTACGGACAAGATGCTCGAAAAACAGCTCGGCTTCGCGCAGCAACGACTGCCGCACGGAATCGGAAAACTCTGGAAATCGCGTGGGATCGACCCCCCGATAACGGTCGAACTGATAGAAACCGAACCACTGGCCGAAGAATTCGCTTGCCAGGCGTCTGGCCTTGGGATCCTGCAACATGCGCCGAACCTGTCTCGCCAGCTCCGCATCGCTGTTCAGCCGGTGGTCCTTGGCAGCCTGCAACAGTTCGCCGTCCGGCACCGAAGACCACAGCAGGTAGCTGAGCCGATGTGCGAGGTCGCGATCGCTCAATCGAACTCGCCCGTGCTCGACTTCCGTTTGCTCGACCCGATAGAGAAATGCGGGCGACGTCAGGACACGCGCGACCAACGCCCGAACCGCGTCGGTATGCGTCAGTCGCTCATGCTCCCGCAGTCGTTCGTAGAAGCTCCGCAGGCCGACGCATTCGCCGCTTGTCAGCGACCGGCGCCACGCGCGAGCCGCGAACTGCTCGACGTCCGCCAAATGCCCCGCTTCGGCCTGGCGAAAGGCGCCGTGAACCGCCTCGTATTCCCGGCGCAGGCGACGCACCGGCTCGGCCGCTCCCTCCGGCAGTCCTTCGATCCAGTCGCGATCGACCGTGGCCATCGTGCGCTCGCCAAGCTCCCGTCCAAACTTGTCCGCGACAAAACGCAGGAAGATGTCATAGTAGTCAAACGAGCCGAGCAAGTCGGCCCAGGCCTGATCCAGCTGCCGGCGCGTGTCGTCGTCCAGAATATGTTCGACCAGGAATCGGTCGTCCCGGTGATACTTCAGGCGAATGTGGAACAGATCTCGTTCCGGAGCGTTGTACGTGTTGTCGAACGGAGCCGGAATGGCATCGCGGTCGGACGGGGCAGCCTCGCGATGCGAGACCTGCGGCAGCTGGCGGGCGAACTCGCGGACGTCGCCCGTCCAGGCGGCATATGACGGGGCGCTCGGATCGGACAGCAGCGCCGATACGGTCGTTCCGGCATTCATGTATCCTGGCTCGCGGATCTCGCAGCGCACTACACCGCCGTCTCCGCCGGCCGGCTGTAACTCCGCTCGCACTTCCAGTTCGATAGCGGTCGTCCCCGCCGACAGATTCATGTCGAACGTCCGCGTGGCCTGACCCTCCATGATCAGAGTATTATCGAGGAACCTCGGTGTCTTCTGGTCCGTCGGTGAAGTCGGGCCATCCGCCGGCTCTGACAGCCGACTCGCGAGCGGTTCCCAATCTTCCCAACGCTTGTCCGGATTGCGGAACCGCACCCGACCGTCGCTCCACGCGATCCGCGGCGTGGCCGATCCATAACGATTCACCGGAGCCGTGACGAACGTCAGCGGCCACTTGCGCCGGCCGGACGGTACGATGACCAGCACCTGAAACAACTGCTTCACGCCGGCCTGCACGCGATCCTCCGACAGGATGGCCGCCTCTTCCTGCTGTCCGGCACCGCCCGCCAACCGTTGCTGCCAGCCCCGCAGCTGTTCGTAAAGTGCGTCGCACTGACGGCGTGCCGCGGCGACTTCCGCGCGGTCCGAAGTTCGAGGGGCGGGCAGCGCGTGCCATCGCGCTACAATATCCTGGATCGGCGCCGACGTGGATTCCGTGTGCAGCACGCGCCAAATGTGCGCGACGAACCGGTCGCTTACCTGCTCGTCCGCCGCGCACTGAGCCAGCGTCCAGTCCGGTACGCCGAGGGTTTCCCGATGCCGGTAACGCCACGCTGCACAGAAGGCGCGCGGGTAGGAGTCCAGTCCGTAAGGCTGGGCTCCCTCCCCTGCCCCCGTCCGGAAACCATGAGTCCGATAGATCCGCATGATCCGGTCGATTGCCGATAGCTCCTGGCCCGTCAAACCTGGCGCACGGTAGAACCTGAGCGGTCCGGCCCCGACGACCGCATGCGCCGCGACTTTCTTGGCCGCCGCCAGGTAGCGTTCCAGCGTTCCCATGTCCGTGAACTGAACCGTCCCGAGGTTGGCGAAGCCGGCGCCGCCGACCGCATCGCCGGGCAGGTCGTCTCGCAGGTCCAGTTCGGTCCTGGTAATGTCCGCGATCGTGTATCCGTATTCTGCGGCCGTGAGTCTGCGGACCACAACCGGCCCAGGATCGCCTGCGTACCGGCGCGCCTCGGCTTGCACCGCACCTCGTAGCTGTCGTGCAATACTGGACCGCAAATCGTCAGGCGGTTGGGCCGCGTCGGCGGGTGGCATCTGGCGCAGCTCGAGCGCACGGGCAACACGCTCCCACGTTGGGAACTCGGACAGGAACGATGGATTGGCCACGCGTTGCGACAAGTCCAGGTGCGCCTCCGCTTCCGTGCCGGTATGGCAGTCGTTGCAGTACTCCTGAAAAAATCCCGTCGCCGCCTGGGGGAAGTCATGAGCGAAAACGTCACGTTCGATTGGTGCCGACAGCCAGCAAAGCAGCAGCACAAGGGTTAGGACGCTTGCCTCACAATGCTGCACGTTTCGCCTGCCCTTCCCGGGCGTTCGCCGTGCCATGGTGAGCGCCTCCGGATGTTCCGTGGGTGTTGCGTTCTCAACCATCACGTCGGTCCTCCCGGTTTGGGGCCAGCGGAACCATCACCGCGATGCGTCGCGCCCTTGGATGGCCGTCCGGCGAGCTGCCTCGAACTCGTCGCCGGGTAACCAGTGGGGCATGTCCGGCTGACGGGCGACGGCCAAGCCGGTAAAGAACAGCAACTGCACATCGGCAATGGCGCCGCGCAGATCCCAGTCGTCCGAATACTCGTCGCTTGGCTGATGGTATTTCGTGCGCGTCCACTCTTCGAGCTGTTCTTTTCCCCATCCTTCCGGTTTGCCGATGACGCTGGTGCCGGGATGCAAGTAGACGCCAGGCACACCAACCTTGGCCAGGCTGAACTGGTCGGATCGGTAATAGTAGCCACGATCCGGAAACTGGTCTGGCGTCATCACGCGTTGCTGCCAGGTGGCCAACTGTTGCACGATCGAGTCGAGGCTCGATTTCCCGCTTCCGATGACTTGGACGTCACGAGTCGGACCGAGGATGTTCAGGCCGTCCATATTGATGACGGCGGCCAGGTAGCCCGCTGGGATGGGAGGGTGTTGCCCCAGGTACAACGAGCCCAGCAATCCCTGTTCTTCGGCGCCGACGGCCGCAAACAGGATGGAACGCGGCGTCGGCCGCAGCCGCGTATGCGCCTGCGCGATCGCCAGCAGGGCTCCCACGCCCGAAGCATTGTCGATGGCTCCATTGCAGATCCGATCCCCCGTGGCGTCGGGAGTCGCGGTCAGTCCGATATGATCGTGATGTGCCATGTACACCACGTTTTCCTTCGCGAGGGCTGGATCGCTGCCGGGTAACCTCGCCAGCACGTTCGCCGTCTCCTGCTCACGAATCCGGCACGTCAGCTCGACCGACAGAGTGGCTCCCAGCGACACGGGGCGGAAGTCACGTCGCTGGGCGCTGGCCCGCAGCGCGTCCGGGTCGTTACCCGTCAACTCCATGACGCGCCGCGTGGCATCTTCCGTGAACCAGCCTTTCAGCGCCAGCCGAGGTCCCGATGATCCGCGAAGCTCGAACTCCTCTCCGGACCACGACGTCTGGACGACCTGGAACGGGTAACCAGCGGATTCGGTCGTGTGGATGATGATCGCTCCAGCAGCGCCCTGCTTCGCCGCCATTTCGTACTTGTAGTCCCAGCGTCCGTAATAGAGTCGACGGCTGCCCGCGAACAGCTTGGGATCGTCCGCTGGGTCGTTGTTCATCATCACCAGGACTTTGCCGCGCAGATCCACTCCTTTGTAATCATCCCACTCGAATTCGGGAGCGACGATCCCGTAACCCACGAAGACCAGTTCTGCCTGCTCGACGGCAATTCGTTCCTCCGGTCGCCCGCTGGTGAAGACGAAATCGTCGTGGCGGCGGAGCGCGGCGGAGCGGTCACCGCGGCGAATGGAAACCGTGTTCGGAGCGGTCGTGGTAATTCCCACCAGCGGCACGGGCTGGAACCACCCGCCCCCTGGAGCCGCAGGCTGCAACCCGAGTGCCTCGAACTGCGCTGCAATATAGCGCTGCGCCAATACATCCCCGGTTGTGCCTGGCAAACGTCCCTCGAGCAAGTCGTCCGCGAGGAAACGAATGTGTCCGCGCAGGGTCGACTCGCGAATCGTGGCGTCAGCTATCTCGCGATCTCTGGCGGAAGGCACGGACATGTCCTGGGCCGCCAGTACGCTTGTGCAACACAACGCTCCAACCATTGCCCACATCCGCGTCACCGCGTGTTTCATCCGTAACTTCCTTCGTCTATCAAGGACCTGGTCTGCCGTCACAGGTCTCAGGTTACCGGCGGCACCCCCCAGGAACAAGCGCGGCGAGGCGTGTCTCTCGTAGCCCCTTTCGCCAGAAAGGGGGTGAACGGGATTCGGAGTCGTACGCGGACCTCCCACGCTTTGGCCCGCGTGGCTGGTGGGGGGCAAGCGTGGCTAGGGGCGGATGGCGCGAGCGAGACGTCGGAGCACGTCGGCGTCCGATGGGAGCGGCGAGTGCAGGACCGGACGCAAACGAATGGGGACCTCGTCCATCCGGTATGCCGTTCCCGCCAGATGGACGCCATACACGGCCGTCGGAATGAAGACAGTCGCCGCGAGCGTCGGCTCGGGATCATGGTTGACCACGATCGTGGGTATGCGGTTCAGCGTCTCGCGCGCGGCGGGCGACAGCGACTGAATGCCCTCGATGCCGAGTGCCAGGCAACAATCGACTTCGCGACGTTCGAGCAACTCGTTCGCCGAATACTCGCCTGGACCGTAGCGGGGATAACCTCGGGCGAGGTTGACGCTGAACGGAAATCCCGTTTGCCAACACAACACGGTATCCGCACCGGCCACGTCGCCATAGACGCGCATGCGCCGTGCGTGGAATCGCGTCCACGCGTTCAAGTCGCGGGTGAGCAGCAACAGGGATTCGACGGCAGCATGCCCAAGGGGGCCTTGCGTCAAGCCGCGACCGAAGAAGAAAACGCCGCAGCGACATGACTTCAAGCGCGCGGCGAACGCGCGGAGGGAATCGGCACCGATGCCCCCCACGTGAGCAGGCAGGGCGTCCTCTCGCCGCAACAAACACCGCAGGGCCCAAATCACGTCGAAGTCGCCACCCGGCTCGACGAGCAGCGTCAAGTCCGCTCGCTCGCTGGTCGCGGTATCCTGAATATCGACCACGGCCAGCCAACGGTCGGCCCGGCCTCGGGGCAGGTTCTCACCGCGGGCGTCCGCCGAATAACGCTCCAGGTGGCGGGGATGACTGACCACCGGGTCCGATCCCCAGTAGACAATCAAATCCGCCCGATTCTTGATCTCGCCCAGCGTACACGTGGATTCGCCGACCTGCTGGAGCGCAAGGATAGACGGACCGTGACACGTCGACGCCGACGTATCGATGTTCGCCCCGAGTTGCTCCGCCAGCTCGATGGCGGCTCGCTGACCGTGTGTGCTGCTGCCGGAAAGCCCGTACACGAGCGGAGCTGCGGATTGCCGCAGCAGGGCCGCCGCCTGTTGAATCGCTTCGTCGAACGTCGCGGGACGTCCGTAAACCTGGCACGTCGACGGTACCGGGGAGCGAAACCGTGCGAACCAGCGATCGGCCAGCGGGCAAGGAGGAGCGAAATCGACGATGCCGTTATCGGCCACACGCAGGCGGAGGTCATCGCACACACAGCCGCACGCCGTACAGGCGATATCGACGTGTTCCGTGACGTCACGCGGGTTAGCGGAATCGGCGGGCATAGCAGCTCGGGAAGGCCAATCGAGTCGAACTCTGGCGAGGTTACTCGAATTGTCCCTCTCGAGCTACCGCACATCGCCGGTGAGGGGCCAGCCCGTCAGCGTTTGGCCGTGGTGTTGTCGTCCGGGACCAGGCCGCGATTGGTAACCTGGGTGCGGCCGAGTCCATTCCGTTTGGCGGGGTCGAGGATGCGGTCCGGTATCCGGACCTGGTCAAAGAAATCCGGATTGGGTTTCTGCCATTTATTCACTTCGCCTTGCATCGACTCGCCCTCCTTCAAGTGCAGAATCGGGGGTACGCCGCTGCTCGTTCGGGACATCCAAGCCACTTTGCCGTCGACTTCGACGCGCAACTCCGAAATGTGAGGCTGGACGGTGACCGTTTCCTCCGAGGCCCCGCTGCCAAACCCAAATGTCCGGTACGTGACCTGTTGCGTCTCGCCCTGCTTCATTTCCGCGATCAAAACAGTCCGGGCACTGGGACTCAGTTGCCAGTCGTTGTTGGCGATTTTTTGTTCGAGCGCGGCGCGGATGCGCGCGGCGTCTCCACCCGCCCGCACGTCCACACGGACCTGGCTGCCCGCTTTGACGATCATGAGCGAATCGGGATTCAGGGATGCGGTCGCTTCGTTGACTTTGGGGCCCGGCAGCTTGACTGCCCCGACAGCCAATCCGCGCTGCGTACCACTTCGGACGCTCGCGGCATACACCAAGTGGCCATTGACCAGATCCCTGAGGCGCCGTCCTTCAGATTCGTGCACGGCGTCGGAGTCGAAGCGATAACTCCAGAGCGCGAGCTTATGGTCCAGGCTGAATAACACGGAGCCTCCGATCCCATCGACCATCAGTTGCCGATCATTCACCCAGTGGAGTTTTCCGCGGACGTTATAGCTGATGGCTTCCGCCTGAATCCGCTCCGGCTCTGCTTGGGCGTCGGTCAGCGGCCAGATGGTCAGCGAAGACCGTCCGAGCACGGCGGCCCGCTGGCCGTCTTCCGTGATCGCGACACCGGAGGTGCCCTCGGTGCTGGGCAGAAAACTCGCCAGTTCTCCTGTGGCGGCTTCGATAACCCGCACGCCTTTGTCTTCTGGCAGAAACAGGTAGCGCCGACCACCGCTGAGTGTGGGGAGCGGAGCGAAGAAGGATTCCTGGGTCAGCCGGTAAATGAGCCGCTGGCCGACGATGTCCCAGCCCGTGTATTCCTGGTTCGTCCAGCGGAAGACGGCCACTTGGCCATCGACCAATCGTCCCCACGGTTCGCGGACGGGACGTTCGGGAGGTGTCACGTTCCAGCGAACCACGAGCTTGACTTGCTTATCGGTGGGCAGGACTTCCCAGACGGTCAGAACCTTCTGTTCCGCATCCTCTTGCGAGACGGTGGCCCAGGTCAGCAGCCGGTGGCTGGGGGGATGGTAGTCGAGGACCACTTCGCCGGGCGGCAGCGACTGCTGGCCACCCAGTTCGCCCTTCTTCATGGATGCCCACAGCATCCGGGTGGCCACCGGCGAACTTGTCTCGCGGCTTTCGACGGCGGCGAGAAGCCACGAGTCGGCGCCGCCGAGCGGGATGATGGCTCCCAGGCGGTCCCAGACGCTGGGGATGGGGAACGCCACGCCCCCGGCCTGCAGCTGCAGGTAACCGGGAACGGGATCGGCGGCAAGGGCGCGGCGCGACGACTCGGTGGCTGATTTCTCGCGCGAAGTCAGCGCCGAGCGATCGAATTCCTGGACCGGTGGCAGCTCAGGCTGGCGCGTCATGGCCGTCCCCAAGTCTTTTTCGAGCCGCTTGAGGAAGGCCTGATCGGTCTGGCTGAGCTTGTCGATCGGGACTTTGATCTCCTGTTTGTCCGCTTTGCGGAGCGAGACGGTCGTGTCGTCGATGCGCAGCAAGGCGGCACGGACGCTGAATTCGCCCGACTCGTTCGACCAGGTCCGGGCCCGCACTAGTGCTCCGGACTCGAACGCATACCGGACATCGCCATTGCGGAAGGCCTGGCGACGCGGCTGCGATGCGAACTCGAATTCGGCCAACACGTCGCCGCGCTTGTTCATGTCGAGCGCCCGGGCAGGCCACCACTTGTTCTGGTAGAACACTTCGATTTCGTCGTCCGGTTTGAACGAGCGATTCGTCTGGCCGGCGGCCGGTACGGCGAACAGCACGGTGACGAACGCTGCCGCCCAGACGCAACACGGGCAGAACATCGTCCGTGGGTCGATCATGCAGGACATCCTCGTCGTCTAATCAGGTGGAGTTGGCGATGTGGCCCGCGCACCGCCGCGTCGGGAGGAGAGCCGAGTGCGGCGGCTGGAAAAACGGCCCGCACCGCGCGAAAAAGAGCCAAGTGGTGCGACGGGGGTTGAGAATACCCAGGCCCTTGCGCGATCGCAACCAATTGGTGGATTTCCGGTTGCCGCCGCCAGGACCCGCGGCCCGACGTTCGAGAGGGCGTTAATTTTTCCCGAGGGATCTCCTGCTGGCGGGAATCGTGCCTAAAATATGGGGCATCCTGTCAGGCGTCCGATACCGCGGACCGCTTCTCGATCCCAGCTTTCTCGCGCAGATGGGCCGATGACGATCATGGAATCCAATCCCGCTCCTGCCGCGGCGAAGAAGGCAGATCCCCTCGCGAAGCTGCGCATTGAACGAGGACCCGTGGCCCCGGCCTCGTCAGCCTGGCGTAAACTGGGCAAGTTTCTGATGTGGATCGTTCTCGTGCTGGGAATGGCGGCCGGTGGACTGTATCTTGCGCTCCGCGCAGGCTGGATCCCGGCGGGTGGAACGGAGGGAGGTCCGAGCTGGCTGGCCATGCCCGAGATGATTCAGCCGCGTCTGGAAGTTCGTTCGGCCAACGTCTCCGTCCAATCCGGCCGGTCGGCCGATGCGACCGTCGTGGCGACGGGCTATCTCGAATCGCGCCGCCAGGCCAAGATCGGAGCCCGTGCACCGGGCCGTATCGAATTGGTGAACGTCGAAGAGGGGAGCCGAGTCGAGGAATCCCAGGTGCTGGCGGTGCTGGAGCACGCGGATCTGGATGCCTCGCTCGCGGCCGCGGAGGCGACTCTGGCCCGGGCCAAGTCGGAACTGGTCGAGCATGGCATTCTCATCCAGCAATATCAGCGGGCCTATGAGCGTGCTCAGCGCCTCCACGCCTCGAACGGTGTCTCGGAAACGGAATTCGACCAGGCTCGATTCAATTACGAAGGTGCCGTTGCCAGAACGGCCTCGCTTGAGGCCGCGGCTGCGCTCGCGGAGGCCCGCGTGCGCGAGGCACAGCAGATGAAAGCCAACATGTTCATACTCGCCCCGTTTAAGGGAACGGTGATTTCCAAGGACGCGGAAGTCGGCGAGTCGATATTGCCGGGCGGTATGGGCGAAGCCTCCGGACGAGGATCTGTCGTGACCGTGGCTGACCTCGAACACCTGGAAGTCGACTGCGACGTAAAGGAAGACTACATCAGCCGGATCTCGAGCGGCCAGGCCGCCGAGGTCGCGGTCGACGCCGTCCCTGGCAAACGCTATCAAGCCCAGGTTCGTAAGATCATCCCGATGGGGGACCGTGCGCGTGCCACGATCAAAGTCAAGGTGGCTATTACCAACGTCGACGATCGGCTGTTTCCGGACATGAGCGCCACGGTATACTTCCTGCCCCCTGCCGCGGAACAGGCCGCCACAGACGCGCCTGCGGAGGCGGTGCGTCGTGTATTCTGCGACACGTCCGCGGTGCACCGGGACGACGGCGGAACTTTTGTGTGGATCGTGGACGACAGCGGGCGGCTGCGCCGACAGGACGTCGCAGCCGGGGCGGAGCGAGATGGGCGGACGGAGATTCTTGAAGGGCTGGCGGGCGAGGAGCCCGTCGTCATTGCACCGCCGGACGCCCGCTCGGGACAATTGGTGAACGTCGCGCGTTAGCCTCAGCGGTCAGCCGACGTGCGAGTCGAATTCGAATTCAGGCTAAGCGAGCGAGGTGAGTGTGGGAGACACAGCGGTTCCGGGAACAGGCGATCCGGTAGCGGTCGTCGAGAATGTGTACAAGGAGTTTCATCGCGATTCGATCCAGATCCCCGTGCTGATGGGAATCAACCTGGAGTTGCCTGTCGGGGACTACCTGGCGCTGATGGGGCCCTCCGGCTCTGGGAAATCGACGCTGCTGAACCTGATGGCCGGGCTCGACCGTCCGACGTCGGGGACGGTCACGGTGTGTGGCTGCGATCTCGGCGCCACCTCGGAAAGCCAGCTGGCTGTCTGGCGGTCCCGGCACATCGGTTTCATTTTTCAAATGTACAACCTGATTCCCGTACTGACGGCCTTCGAGAACGTCGAGCTGCCGTTAACGCTGACGCGGCTGAGTAAGCGCGAACGGCGCGAGCACGTCGAGGCGGCTCTGGAGGTCGTGGGCTTGAGCGATCGGGCCGACCACTTTCCCCGCCAGCTGTCCGGCGGACAGGAACAGCGGGTGTCGATCGCCCGCGCAATTGCGACCGATCCGACGCTGCTGGTCGCGGACGAACCGACGGGAGACCTCGATGCCAAGTCGGCCGGCGAGATTCTCGACTTGCTCGAACGGTTGAATCGCGAATTTCACAAGACCATCGTCATGGTCACGCACGACCCGAATGCGGCGGAGCGCGCGCGGCGCGTGCTGCATCTCCACAAGGGAGTCCTAGTCGAAGCTGCCCAGGCAGCTCACGGATGACACCATGCAACTGCTGACCTATATCGCGCGCAACGTGGCGCGCAACCGTCTGCGTACGTCGCTCACCATCCTGTCGGTGGGATTCAGCCTCGCGCTCATGACGGTCCTGCACGGGTACATGGAAATGCAGGCCCAGTGGGGGCGCGAGGCCGAGAAGTACCACCGGATCGTCGTCATGAACAAGCAGGGGTTTTCCGGCCTGCTGCCGATCGCGTACGTCGATCGCGTGCGGGCACAATCTGGTATCCAGGCCGCCGTACCGTACTCGTGGTACGGGGGCAACTACAAAGAAGAGCAGATGCCGTTTGCCCAGTTCGGAACCGACCCGCAAGCGGCGTTTGACGTGTGGGACGAGTTCACGATCGATCCGCAGCAACTCCGGGACTGGCAGCGCAATCGGCGCGGATGTGTCGTCGACCGCCGTTTGGCCGCGCGTCGCAACTGGAAGATCGGTGAACGCATTCCGCTGCAGGGAACGTTTTATCCATTCAATCTCGATCTCGAACTCTGCGGAACTTTCGATTCGCCCAAGAACACGGATTCCCTCTGGTTTCACTGGGAATACCTCGACGAAGGCCTGAAGCAAATGAACGCGCCCGGCACCGGGAACGCCGGCACGATTTTCGCCAAAGCCGCAAGCCCGGAAGCAATGGCGGAGCTATGCAAGGCGCTGGACGAACGATTTGCGAGTTCCGAGAATCCGACGCGAACTCAGACCGAGGCCGCGTTCGCCCAGATGTTCACCGACATGCTGGGCAATGTTCAGCTCTATATCTTGATCGTCGGCGCCGCGGTCGTTTTCTCACTGACGCTGGTCGCCGCGAACGCCATGGCCATGTCAATTCGCGAACGGACGACGGAGATCGCCGTTTTGAAGGCGATCGGCTTTCCACGTGTCCGCGTGTTGTTCCTGATCCTGGGCGAAGCCTGTGCGATCACGTTGCTGGGCGGGCTGTTCGGAATTGCGATGGGTTGTGGCTGCCTGCAATTGCTGCATGGGATCAGCTCCCAGTTTTTCCCGTTTGGGATCCACGAACTGCTGGGGCTGTGGCTGGTCTACTTAATGCTGGCCGCTGCGGGAGTGGGCGTGGCCAGCGGATGGATTCCCGCGCTGAATGCCGCTCGCCTGTCCGTAATCGATGGTCTGCGGCGCGTGGTCTAGACGACGGCCGTGTTCGCCCTCAAGAAGATTGTCTCACGCTGAGGCGCAGAGGCGCGAGTAGAAGCGGCTGGGATTCAAGATAGCATCAGGCCGATTAAGGCCCACGTGGTTCTCTCAGGGAAAGTTAAGTTGCCATGATTCCAGTCAAGTACAACGTTCGCAATCTCCGCGTGCGGTGGGTGACGACCTTGATGACGGTCCTGGCCACGGGCCTCGTCGTCTGGGCGACTGTACTGACTTTTGGTTTGACCGACGGACTGGAACACGCGCTCAAGATCAGCGGTGACAAGCTGGACTTGATCGTGCTCCGCAAGGGTTCGACGGAAGAGACCTCCAGCACGCTCGAGCCGCAGGTGGCGCGCGAGGTGAGCAGCCTGCCGGGAATCGCGCAGGGGGGCGATGGCCAGCCGCTGTGTTCTACGGAGTTCGTCACGATTCTGACGAAGCCGCGTCGCCACAATGGCGGGACGACCAACTTGATTGTGCGGGGGTTGCAAGCTACGGGGCGCGCTTTGCGACCCGGGTTTGAGATCGTCGAAGGACGAGACTTCCAGCCGGGAGTGAACGAGGCCATCACCAGCCGCAACATGGCGCGACGATTCGAGAACCTCGCCATCGGCGAAAAGCTGGAAATCAACCAGGTCCAGTTCGAGATAGTCGGCTACTTCGAGGCGGAAGGCAGTTCGGCCGAATCCGAGGTGTGGACGGACCTGCGCGATCTCACCAGTGCCCGCCGCACTCCGGAAGCCATCTCGATCGTCAACCTGCGCTGCGCCAACGAATCCGCCAAGAAGCAGATAACGCGCACCTTGCAAGAGGATGACCAGTTCAAACTGCAGGTGTTCGATGAAGTGGAATACTTCGAGCGGCAGATGACGGCGGCCGTGGCCATCCAATTCGTGGGTTACACGATGGCGGGCTTTCTGACGTTTGGTGCCATGTTCGCGGCGGCCAATACGATGTACGCCGCGGTCGCGAACCGCAGCGCGGAGATCGGCACGTTGCGCGCGATCGGCTTCAGCCGCCGGAGCATCTTGATGTCAATCCTGTTCGAGTCCGTGCTGCTCTGCCTGCTCGGCGGTGTGCTGGGATGTCTGGCGACGCTGCCGTTGAACGGGCTTTCGACGGGCACAGCCAACTGGGCGATGTTCAGCGAGATCACGTTCGCTTTTCGCTTCGGCCCCAGCGTCTTGATGCGGGGCGTCTTGATGGCGCTGGCGATGGGCTTGCTGGGCGGTCTGTTTCCCGCTCTGCGCGCCGTCCGGCTTCCGATCATCCAGGCACTCCGCCAGGCCTGACCCGGCAAGTAGAGTGCCCTCACGATCCTCCGTGATTGGTTCGCTACCTCCCCCCCAGGTATTTGCCGCGCCAAGCGTCGATTTGCGAGAGCGATAACGCCGGCAAGTGCCTGTGGGGGAGGGCCGGGGTGGAGCGTGAACGAACTCGCGGGTGTCCTCTTCGCCGCTGGCCGTTGGCGCTCGCCACTCGGGCCAGTACCTGCCGCCTTTCCCTCGAGAAGGGGCTGGAGTGAATTACCACGAAGGGTCAAACGGGACGGCTTGTCAAGTCCGGGACACCAGCACAGGGGAGCGTCGAATACGCACGCAACGCTTCGTACTCGGCCCTGTGGGAATCCAGGCTAGTAGTCGGAGGCGGCCTCGCCGCCCTGAATCGTCATGATGGCGCGATACGTACGCTTGTTAATCGTCGAGCTGAGGAACGCGACTCGCCCATCCGCGAATGCCGCTTGGACTCCGCCCGGATGGCGACTGCGCATCGCATTGCCGCCAAGCCCATCACCGCCGGCATCCGCGCACGCCAGCTGCGGATCACCCACCGTGCCGGAATTGTCGCAGTGCGGGGGCCCGTCGACGTAGATTCCAACGGCCGGGACGTTGGGAGTGGCAATGCCGTTCTCGCCATCGACTTGCGGATTGCCCCGCGTATAGGCGCTGACAGAGGCGCAGTTGCACTTGCCCCAGGCACCTCGGCAGTCCTCGAGGCTGTTCCGCTTCAACAGTTCGGCCAACATGACCGTGTTCGAGGAACCATCGAGGATGTCTTCGATGCCAATCGTCGTGGGTAGCTGGCGCGCTGCTCCATCCCGATGATGAGAGAATCCGCGGTTCCGTGACGGACGACCGTAGGCGGCCGTCGTCCAGCCCGGGACATCCTCTGGCCCGGCTCGATTGCCTGAGTTTCCGTTTTCGTTCGAACTGCCACCGCCCAGGTTCAATCCATAGTTTCCCTTGTCAAACGTCCCCAAGGCGCCGTTAGGATCAACCAGCATCGCTGCCTTCAGATCGCTCGGGCATTTCATCAGCGGCAAAGGCGTGCCGGTCACGATTCGTTGATTGGGAGCGGTTGGGTCGCCGACAGACAGGCTGGAATTCCACTTATCGAACAAGGGCGCCTGCTCGATAAATGGCAGCAGCGCGATCGCCCAAGTTGTGCCCCAGTTTCCGCGCACGTTTGCCCCGCAAGCGGAACCGGAACCGGGGACGTCCACTCCCGGGCAGACGGCCTTGAACGGAAATCGTTTGTGCACATCGTGGTAGTTGTGCATCGCCAACGCCAGGTTGTGCAGGCTATTGCCGCACTGCATCCGCCGAGCCGCCTCGCGGGCCGCCTGGACGGCGGGCAATAACAGCGATACGAGGATCCCGATGATCGCTATGACCACCAGGAGTTCGACGAGCGTAAAGGCGCGGCGCAGACGTGTCATGGTCCAGTCTCCCGTATCGATACTCGAAATGGATATGAACGAGGAATCGCCGCACGAGTGCCGAGGCCAAGCGTGCAGCGCAGGAAGAGATATCGAGCATGCGGGGCTCGCTACCGTCGCAAGCGGCGCGCCACGCGTCTGGACGACCGAGATCCACGAGAATGGGCTATTTCACCGGGTGCGCGGCTGGTGAAAACGGAAAGATTCTTGCCCTGCGGAAAAACTATGGCCTCTAGGCACGCTTCAGGGCGCCGGCATGCTGTTGAATCTTGCGCACGGCGGCGGCGATCTGTTCCATGTCCTGACGATCGGCCAGCAACAGACGCTGCGAGAACCACACGGCCTGGTCGCAGAGTGCATCGTTACGAGGACAGCGGTTTCGCTCGACCCACTGTTCGATCTGGTCCTCGGGGAAGAGCCGCCGAAAGCCGCGCGACCGGAGCGTGCTGTCGATGATCGGCTGCTTATTCAGTGGCGAGTAGCCGCTCGATGCCGGAATACCTTCTGCCGACAGCGCCTTCAGGAACAGCGAGCGGGGCAAGTCGGCAAACGCTTCCGGCTGGTACCGGAACATGTACAAGTGGTAGGCGTTGCGGGTACATCCGTCGTACATGCGCGCTGGCAGGATACCCGGAATCTGCTGCAGCAGGTTGGTCAGATATTCCGCGTTTTCGCTGCGGCGCTGGGCCTGGTTTTCCAGCCGTGCGAGCTGCGCGAGCAGAACGGCGGCCTGGAACTCGGTAATCGTGAATTTGCAGCCCGCAGGGAGTTCGGTAGCAGGTTGGCGCGCCGAGCGGGGGCGCACTCCCTGATAGTGAAAAGCGAAGCACCGTTCCCACAGCTGTTCGTCGTCGACGACGATGGCGCCGCCTTCACCGGACGTGAGGTTCTTCGAGGCCTGGAAGCTGAAGCATCCGATCTGGCCGAGCGTGCCGGCCTTTCGGCCGCGCCATTCGGCCAGGTGAGCCTGGCAGGCGTCTTCCACAATCGGGATCTGGCGGCGAGCGGCCACTTCCCGGAGGGAGTCCATGTCGACCAGCGACCCGCCGATATGGACGGGCATGATGGCGCGCGTACGCTCCGTGATCGCCGCTCGAACGCGCTCGGGATCTATCTGGAATGTCTCTGGATCGACGTCCGCGAATACCGGCATGGCGCCGCGCTGGAGGACGACGTTCACGCACGCAATGAACGTGTAAGGGGGCAGGATGACTTCGTCTCCC